>JBDNGI010000034.1:0-4661 GCA_041689345.1 Halanaerobiales bacterium | reverse complement strand
TTAGGGAAACTAAGAACACACTTTATAGAATGTTGGGTCTTTTATATATGGATAATAAAATAGTACCAAGATAACGTTTTTTATGATAATCAAGAGATTAGTTATGTAATATGCTCTGGATAAGACCTTATACATTGCAATTTATACCTTATTTATAATATAATAATATATGAGATCCAAATAGTATATAATAATATTGATGAAATTAATAAGTTTAGTCAGTAAAGTTATAAAATAAAAACATTACTTTTTAATTATTAGAATCACAAAAGAGGGAGTGTTAATTTGAAAGAACTTAAATTATATTATTTTTCTACTTGTCCATTCTGTAAGAAAGTTTTGAAATTTATAGATAGAAATAATTTGAATGATCAAATAATCTATAAAAATATACACGAAGATCTCGAGGCTAAAAGAGAATTAAAAGAAAAAGGGGGTAAAGAACAGGTACCCTGTTTATTTATTAATGGTGAACCCCTTTATGAATCAAATAATATTATTAACTGGTTAAAAGAAAATGAACTTTCATGATTTTTAGTTCTTTTTATTAATGCAAATATAAATAATACACTGTAAGTTTTTTAGTTTATAAAACTGAAGAGGAGATATAATATTATGAATATGGAATGGAGTTTAAAAGCCTTATATGATTCATTTGATGATGAAAGTTATTTAAGCGACTTTGATAAATGTGATAAATTAATCGATCAAATTAATAATTTTTCAGAAACTAAATTAAATAATTTTGATGAGTGTGAAACTAAAATAGAAACAATCATCAGTTATTTAATAAATTATTATGAAACATATAGTTTATTAAGGACATTTACATTTTTATCCTTAAGTACAGATGTAAGAAATGAAACGGCTGCAAAATTATTAGAAAAATTAAATAAAAAAAATACTAATTTAACAAAAGCAATGGTAAGAATACAAAAATGGCTGGCAAGTTTAGATAATTTAAAAGAAATAATAGATAAAAACACTTTTATACAGAAACATAGTTTTTTTCTAAAGGAGTTAATTCAAAAAAATAAATACCTGTTAAGCGAAGAAGACGAATTAATTATTTCTAAAATGAAAAATACTGGTTCTAGATCATGGACAAAGTTACAGCAAGATTTAACTTCAACATTGATGGTAAAAATAAATCTTAAGAATGAAGATAAAAAACTACCCTTACCTGTAGTAAGAAATATGGCTCACGATAAAGATTTGCGCATTCGAGAAAAGGCTTATCATGCTGAATTAAAGGCTTATAAAAAAATAGAAGAACCTATGGCCGCATCATTAAATGGTATTAAGGGGGAAGTTATTACAACTACAAAATTAAGGGGATATAATTCACCACTTGAAAAAACACTAATAGACTCTCGTATAGATAATGAAACCCTGGAAACAATGATAAATGCTATTAAAGAAAGTTTACCACTATTTAATAAGTACTATCTTCATAAAGCTAAACTTTTAGGTTATGATAAGGGCTTACCATTTTATGATTTATTTGCTCCAGTTAGTAATTCAAATTTTAGTTTTACATATACAGATGCACGTGATTTTATTGTTGATAATTTTAGGAGTTTTAGTCCTCGTCTTGCTGATTACGCAGCAAATGCTTTTGAAAAAAGATGGATTGATGCAAAACCTCGCGAAGGGAAGAGAGGTGGAGCTTTTTGCTCCAATATACATCCTATTGGGGAGAGTAGAATATTAACAAATTTTACTGGAAGCTATAGTGATGTGAGTACACTTGCACATGAGTTAGGTCATGGTTATCATGGATTATGTTTAAAAGATGAAACTATATTAAACAGTGATTACCCTATGCCTTTAGCCGAAACTGCATCAATTTTATGTCAGACAATTGTAGATTCTGCTGCTATTGAAGAAGCAAAATCCAATAGTGCTTTAGCTATACTTGAAAACTCTATATCAGATGCTGGACAAGTAATAGTAGATATTTATAGTAGATATTTATTTGAAACTAAATTATTTGAGATGAGAGAGGAATCATCGCTTTCAGTGAATGAATTAAAGGAAATAATGTTATGGGCTCAAAAAGAGAGTTATGGTAATGGAATTGATAAAGATTTTTTACACCCCTATATGTGGCTTTGCAAACCTCATTATTATGAAGCAGGCTTAAATTTTTATAATTTCCCATATGCCTTTGGCTTACTTTTTGCTAAAGGACTATATGCTCGTTATCAAAAAGAGGGTACAAAATTTGTGAAAGAATATGATAATATATTAAGAGCAACAGGTAAAATGAAAATCACTGATGTATGCAGTCTGGCTGGAATAGACATTAATAGTATTGACTTTTGGAGGAAATCTCTAGCAATTATAGCAGAAGACATAAGTAAATTAATCAAGCTTAGTTCTTAGAAGGAAATTATTTCAAGGTTCTTATGACTACAAGGGGAAATAAGCTCTGAAAATAAAGGAGAGGGAATAGATTATGGGAATACTTAATATTTTAGAAATAAACAATATAATTAGCTTTATACATTCACAAGGATTATTTTTTACCCTATATATTTATTTAATTCTATTCGTACTATTAAGTGAATTATCTAGCCTGTTTTTTCTCAATTATCATCTGATTAAATTAGGAAAAAGTATAAATATAGACAGTGTTGAAAAAAACCCTTTTTTAGAGGATTTAATTAAAAAGTATAGAGAATTACTTAGCCGCCAATATGATATGGTTAATACCCGATCTTTTATTAATAGTTATTTTTCTAAAAATAGTAAAATTAAATTTTATGTGATTAGTTTAATTGAAAATAGTGGTTTTCTCTTTTTTCTATTAGGTATTATGGGGGCTTTTATTGTTATGTTATCGGCAATAATTTCAATTAATTTTGATGGTTTGACTGGTTTTCAAGGTTTGTATACTCGTCTGGAAGGTGTTATATATACCCTAAAACCAGCCTTATTCTTTATAATTATTAGTATCATATCAGCAATATTTATTAATGTTTTTTCGAAACTCTTTGCTATAGGCTCTAGATTTGAAAATATTAAAAACAGATTAGAGAACTACCTGGAAAATAATTTAAAATATAAATATAATCGAGAACTAAAACAACTTGAACTTTTCGAAAAATTAATAGATGTAATAAATACTAATTTTATGAGTCTTGAAGATGTAATTGAAGACTCTATCAGTGACTCTTTTTCAGAAATTAATGAAACAATCGTAAATTATATAAAATTAACAAAATCAGACAAAATCAAGGGACAAATTGCTTCAACTGAAGAAGAAAGAAAATGAACGCCCCCCAATCCTAGTCCTAATATTATAATTATATTATGGGTTTTAACTGTGTTTTCTTTCTAGCAGAACGACAGTCTCCACGTGATGTGTATGTGGAAACATATCTATACATTTAACTTCTTTTATATTATAGTTTGCTTTAGTCAAATCTGCTAAATCATGTACAAGAGACTTTGGATTACATGAAACATAAATTATTTTCTTAGAATTAAATTCAATGATTTTTTGTAATGCTTTTGGGTTTATACCAGGCCTTGGTGGGTCTATTATAATAAGGTCTGGTTTTTCTTTTAGTAAATTTACTCTTTCTAGAACATCACCTGTAATAAACTTACAGTTTGATATATTATTAATTTTAGCGTTTTCTCTGGCCATCTCAACGGCTTCTTCTATAAGTTCAATACCATAAACCATATTTGCTTTTTGAGCAAGAACTTGAGATATAGTACCAGTACCACAGTAAAGGTCAAATATTACTTTATCTTTTTCCTCATCTATATAATTTTGTACAGTTTTATATAGCTCTTCAGCAGCAAAGGTATTTGTCTGAAAAAAAGCGAATGATGTTATTTTAAAGGTCATATTTAGTAATTTTTCATAATAATAACTACGTCCATAATGGGTAATCAACTTTTCACATTTTACATCATCTGCATAATCATTATTTATAGTTTGTAGAAATCCAACTAGCTTACCTTCTAAATTTAAATTTTTTAATTGCAGACTTAGTTCACTTAAATCGTGTTCTATTTGTGAAGTAGTAATAAGATTTACTAAAATTTCCCCTGTATTAAGTCCTTTACGAATTATCAAATTACGTAAATATCCTTTCCGGCTTATTATATGATATCTATTAAAGTTAAACTTACGAAAATAATCTATAACAGTCGACAATATCAATCTAAAATCACTATCAACTAATTGACAGTTATCTACAGTTACTACATCGAAACGCCTTCCTCTAGGATGCATACCTAGTTGGAGGATACCATCTTTATTAAGGTCTCCAAAACTAAATTCCATTTTATTTCTATATTCAAATATTCTTGGACTTGCTATTATTCCTTGAAAGTTAATTTCACCAAAACTATTTTTCAGAAATAGCTCTTTTACTTGCTCATACTTTATGTTTAATTGTTTCTTATAGTCAATCTTTTGGCGATTACAACCACCACATTGGTCATAATGATCACAGTTGGCTTTATCTTCCAGTGGTGACTTTTGGATCACTTCTAATAATCTTGCTTGATAATAATCCTTTTTCTTTTTCTTTAATACGATATGGGGTGTGGAGCAGTACAAAATCCTCAAGCATCCTAACTCGGTATCAATAACATAAATTGTTAGCGATAAAATGGAAGAGTAATGAAGCCTTTAT
>JBDNGI010000033.1:0-4395 GCA_041689345.1 Halanaerobiales bacterium | reverse complement strand
CCAAAGCCCCATATTAGGCACTACAATAACCCTATCTAGATTGAAGCGAAGAGGCTATAAACCTATGACAGATTATTTAAACAAAACGCAAACTTCGATGTGGTGAACCGCCGTATACGAGACACGTATGTACGGTGGTGTGAGAGGCGCACTCCGTCAGTTTCTGGCGGAGCCGTCTACTCGATTGTGTTTTGTACGTTTTAATCAGCTAATGCCATTTCTTTTATCTGTAATTTCTTTTTCCATAAAGGAATGTCTTTCTCTGGAACTCCTATTTGTAATATTCTTCTTGGACGAGTAATTGCAACGTAAATATTCCTGACTTCTTCTTTTTGTCCTACGCTTAGTCTAGTATAGTCTTTTGTCAATAATGTAGAACAGTTACTACTCCCTACATTTTTACTTAGCAACAACAATACAGCATCAAATGTACATCCCTTTGCTGAGTGAATAGTACCATGGTAATAAGGCAACGTTGATGTTTTATTTAAATCGAAAAGCTGTGAAATAAAAACATTACACTTAGACTTTACAACATCAACAGCTATGTGATACTTAATAAAAAGACTATTAACCTCACTTAGCCATTTCCTTAAAGTATTATCACAACAGGGAAGTCTATCAATAAATTCAAACAATTCAGTTCTGTATTTCACAAAACCTTTCTCATCAATTGTATTTTGAATTTGCTCACGTTTAACATGAGCAATATTGTTTCTTACTTTAAAAAATCCTTGCTCTATTAGTTTGAATCCTTGCTTTAAATCTCCTTGCTCCATTAAATATTTACCTTGAACAATATCTCGCAAATAAAAAGCTCCTGCTTTCCATGGTAGATTCATATAATCTATTTTTTCGTCTTCAAAATATTTCTGATTTTTTTTTGAGCGGTAAAGGACAGCAACTTTTTCATTTGTTATCTCGATATTATTTTCCTTACACAAATTTAAAAATGGTTGAATTATATCCTCTTTTATATTCTGAGTATCATAATCCACATCTACTATTTCTGGGACATGAGAAAAATCAATGACCTCTCCTCCTTCTAATGGAATGGAAATGGATTCTCCTATAAATGCATTAGAACAATCGCAAATATTTTTAGAACTACGTCTATTCTCGTCAAGTTTTATTTTAGACCACTCGTCATATTTATCTTTAAACAACTGAGGATTGGCATTATTCCATTCAAAAATAGCTTGATTAGGATCTCCAACTAACATTACCTCCTTTAGTCCATTTTCAACTAATTGATTGATAATTCCCATTTGAATATCATTAGTATCTTGGGCTTCATCTATGATGAAAATAGGGAAACGATTTATAATATTCTCTGCTATTAATGGATATTTTTTAAGTATTTGTAAAGTATAATAATTAGCGTCTGACTGTGTGCATAATCCTTTATTAAGGAGATTCTGTTTAACGGTATATACGTTTTTATTACCTGATTTAATTCTGTGAGGAATCTTTGATCCTTTTTTGTCAAAAAACACCCCTTTTATATCAATAGTTATTTTATCAAAAAACGAATCTAAATAATATCTACCACCCCAAGGATAATGTGGTTCTCCAACTAGGTTTGGTCGGCTGGATGTATTAAGAATTAAATGAGCATATGGCAGGAAAACGAAATGATTAAAGAAACTATCAAGGGTTCCAACAAAATGAGGATATGGCAAAGGAGTGCTTATATTAAAATCGATTAACTTATGCTCTATTTCTTGCCAGGCTGTATTGGTAAAAGAGATTGCGGCGATACCCTTATGGTAAAATTTTTCTTTTTTTAGCTTATCTGCTAATCGAGCTGCTACAGAATATGTTTTACCACTACCAGGACAAGCTTTTACTACAACTTTACCAGAGGCATCTACAATTTCCTGTTGTTTTGTGCTTAAACCCATTAGTTAGTGCCTTTAGTTACCCATTTAATACCCTCTTCTATATAACATGGAACTTGAAAATCACTTTGTGCTTCCTCATTAGATTCTAAACAAACAGCAAGTCTGTGTGCTAATTCAGATTTGTCTTTATTAGAATACAATTTAAGTAAGAGATTCATTGCTCTATCTGGTAATGGTTCAGAATTCAGCAATAAATCAGTATCAGGATGCATCTCTTGATAAATACGTTTAATAATTTGATAGTTCTTTTCATCTTCAATCATCAATGCATATTCAAAAGTTACTTCAGCGAATTTTGGTTGTAAATTTCCTGTACTATATCCCTTTGCTTTTAATGCCCTTGCTGAAAACTTTCCATTTAGTTTTGTAAGGATCCGTTCAATATGATTTTTTAATTCATCAGTTTCGAAATCTAAACTCGTTAAATCTGTACTCCTAATACGATTTAATTTATCTATAACACCAGTTTCTTGTAGATACTTAAATCTTTCTTTAGTCATTTCTTTTGCAACATCCAGAATCTCTTGCTCGTTAGTTTCAACGTTACCACAATTACTATCTGTTGTCTTTCTTTTTTTAATTAATTCTAAGATTACACTAACAAAAGATTTATCAATATCGTCACCAAAATCTATTGCAGAACAATCAACGCTTTGAATAAAACCTGAAACATCAATAATATTATTCTCCTTAAGTCGCTTAAATATTAAGCCTGTTTTTTTCTTATTAATAAAATTAAATGCTGATTCAGTAATTTGTCCATTATCATCATCTGTTAATAGAGTACAGCGAGCTAATAACCTTTTCTTTTCATTCTCTGAATTAAAAAGTTTTGCAAAATGCTCAAATGCAACTCCATTCAAATTCACGACTTCAACACCGTTCTTATCTATATCTTCATCTATCATTTTTGAAAAAACAGGAAGTAACAAAGCTTCCGAAATACCCTCAACTAGTATTGTCCCGTTTGCGAAGAATAACTGTGATTTAGTTACGTATAAGAACTTAGACAGATATATTTTATTTTTCTCATCTAATTTTGAATTATTTATTGAAAAAGCAGTTATTCTATTGCCTTGTCTCTGTAGAATTGTAATAAAATCTAAATTAGATTTTGCAGTAATAGTTGGAGAATGAGAAGTCATAAAAATCTGTACATCTGAATTCTCAAGTGAACTTAGGTATTGAAAAAAAGTATTTTGCTTTTGCGGGTGCAGATGGGCTTCAGGTTCTTCTATTAATAAAGCATTATAATAAATATCTTTATCATCTGTATCATTCTGACTAATGAGATCTCCAAGCACTGTCCCTGCATAAATTAAATTATTCTCTCCTAAACCATTTTGACTTACTCGAAAATATCTTTGTCCTATATCCCCTGTATTTAGATCAAAAATTGGCTTTCTTGCTTGTATATTATCTACAATTCCCTCATAAGTATATGGTAAAAAACTAAATTCGATATTGGGTTCTTTACCATTAATAGCAGAATGAGTAATATGTTCTAATACCTTCTTATTTCCAGTTGCAATTACTTTATTCCAATCTCCAGCTTGAATAGAATCTTGAATGTTTTTTGCTAGTTCATTTCGTTTTTTTAAATCTAAACTAGTTTTCTGATCACTAGAATCTTCAAAATGTTTTAGATTTTTGAATAATTTGGCGATCTTATTATCATAAGAGTGTGGTCTTAGTTTTTCCGATGCATTTCTAAGAGCACCTAAATATGTATGAGATATTAATTGCAAAGCTTCGACAGGGACAGGTTGTCCTTCATTCTCACCTCCCCATACTCTCCATCTTAAGACCTTGGTGTCATTTTTTGTTTCCAAAAAATATTTAAAATGCAATTCGATTGTTTGTTTTGTAGGATCACCTTTATCTTGTTTTATAAAGTCTGTGAAAATTGCACGCTCGATACTTGATTCTACTTCAAATAGAAGGTCAAACCTGATCTCTGAACAATCAGAAGCTGGGTTATTACAGTCAATATAAAAATCTTCATCTTTTTTTATATAGATTTCTCTCGATTGGCTTCCATAACTTAAGCAAATACGAAGAGCATCAATTATAGCAGTTTTTCCTGCATTATTTTCACCTATGATTATATTAACACCTTTGCGAAAATTTAATGTTAACTGTTCAATTGATCTGAAGTTTTCAATTGATAATATTTTTAAGTACATATAGATCTTTGCTTAATTGTAGGGTTAGTATTAAACACAACATAAGTATAAATGACATGTCGTATATATCTTATTGCTGATATATCGTTTTTGAACGGCATGTCGTTTTATTTACTCTCAAATGTACCTGTTTCAAACAGAACATTCAAAGGTCTTTTAAAAGATTTGCTGTTTATACCTAATATATGCGTGTAAATTTCGGTTGTTTTTATGCTGCTGTGCCCCAAAGCCATCTGGATATATCGAATATTTACCCCGCGCTGCATTAAATGCGTGGCAAAGCTGTGCCGCAGCGTATGTGGAGT
>JBDNGI010000032.1:0-5274 GCA_041689345.1 Halanaerobiales bacterium | reverse complement strand
TTACACACTCTGAAGCTAAGAACTCATTTTACACTCATGACCAACTGCTGCTATCATTTCATGTTCTTACGACTGTAAGCAGCAGTAAGTCCCAGTATTAATTCGACTATGCTTCAGTTACACACTCTGAAGCTAAGAACTTATTTTCCATTATAGACCTTGCTATTACTATTCCTGACACTGATGCCTGCATTAGACCTCTGGTAATTCCAGCACCATCGCCACCTACAAACAAGTTTTTGATTTTACTTTCTAGATTATTATTAGCCTGCAGCCTGGAAGAGTAAAATTTAACTTCAACCCCATATAACAGAGTATCTCGAGAATATAAACCTGGAGCTAGTTTATCCAATACTTCCAACATCTCAATGATATCAGTTAAATGTCGATGTGGTAATACCAAACTTAAGTCACCGGGTGTTGCCTCTTTTAATGTCGGCTCAACAATACCCCGGGAAATTCTCTCAGGAGTTGAACGATGTCCTGCAAGTAAATCTCCTAGACGCTGTACTAAAACACCGCCCCCAAGTAAGTTAGCTAATTTAGCTATATCCTTACCATAGGTAATCGGCTCATGGAAGGGTTCGGTAAATGTCTTGCTGACTAATAAGGCGAAATTAGTATTCTCTGTTTTAATTTCAGCATGACTATGACCATTAACCGTTATCAAACCCTGATTATTTTCATTTACAACTTGCCCATATGGTGACATACAGAAAGTCCTTACCTTATCATCAAATGTTGGGGTTTGATAGATTAATTTTGCCTCATATATATTATCTGTTAGACCTTTAGTTATTACAGAAGGACACTCTACTCTAACTCCAATATCAATTGGGTTAATCGTCATATCTATATTAAGACTTTTAGCCTGATTACTTAACCATTCAGCATTTTCACGTCCAGGTGCAGTAACTACATATTCAGCAGAAATTGTGTCACCACTAGCAGTTTTAACTGCTATAATCTGCTCGTTTTCTACAACTAATTCCTTTACATTTTCACCAAATCTAATTTCAACTCCCTGTTCTTCAATTGAATCCTGCATAGCCTGAAGTACAGTTTGACTATATCCTGTACCCAGATGCCTAAGAGTTGCGGGTATAAATTTCAGTTGTGCTTTAATTGCCTTTTCTTTTATATCGGCTACACTTTCTTCATCAACACCAAAAATTCTATCTGGTGCACCATATTTTATATAAATATCATCAGCATATTGAATTAATTCAGATAACTTATCCCATCCTATATATTCATGAAGATTACCGCCAATTTTAGGAGACAGACTTAATTTACCATCACTATAGGCCCCTGCTCCTCCCCAACCAGAGACTATTGCACAACTCGAACACTTAACACAAGAAGTATTTCTAACATTCATTGGACAGATTCTTTTCTTTAAATTTGTTCCCTTTTCTAGAATTAAAATATCCATATTTGAATCTTTATTCAACAATTCCAGAGCAGTAAAAATACCGGTTGGTCCAGCACCTACAATTATAACATCATAACGGCTTTTTTTCATAATGCCCTCCTCAAGACAATTAATATTTTCCTTTTCCATTCTGCCGATGTTTTACACACAACAATATTATATTATACTAATATTAAGCAAAAATCAAAAATACTTTTTCAATATCATCCCAAACAAATCTTGTCTGAACGAAATGCAATGATGTGATTATCTATCCACACTTATTAATCAGACATTCCCTGGGAATTAAAAATACCGCAGTATATTAAAAATAACTGCGGTATTTTATCTTATTAAATTTTTAATTATTTAATTCTCAAAATAAGCCACTACTTTTTCAAGTAGATCCATTATCTCAAGATTTTGTGGACATTGTGGTTCACATTCTCCACACCTTATACAGGCACTTGCTTTCTTTTTAGTATCCATTTCATTATATTGTTTCTGTTTTTCTGCAAAATTATCATATAGATGTGCTTCATTATAAATAGCAAAATTGCCAGGTATATCTACACCAGTAGGACAGGGCATACAATACTCACATCTGGTACACCCAATTGGTCCCCGGAATTTTTCTTTGATTTCTTCAATTATATCTAACTCGTCCTGGCTTAGACTACTAACATCCGATTTGTCGGCACTTTCAATATTTTCTTTAACTTGTTCCATAGTACTCATACCACTTAATACTACTGCTACTTCTGGTTGATTCCATAACCATTGTAATGCCCAATCAGCTGGAGTATGGTCAAAATTACTTTCATCAAGAATTTCTTTTATTTCAGCAGGTGGATCCTGAGCAAGTTTCCCGCCTCTTAATGGTTCCATAATAACTACAGCAATTCCCTTATCAGCAGCATATTTTAAACCCTTTTTACCAGCTTGGAATTCTGTATCAAGATAATTATACTGTATCTGACAAAAGTCCCAATTATAGGCATCAATTATTTCTTCAAATAAATCATAATCAGCATGGAATGAAAATCCAATATTAACAACTTTTCCTTCTTTTTTTACCTTTTCTATCCAAGAAAAAACATCTACTTCTTGGTAATTTTCCCAATGGTCTCTATTAAGAGCATGTAAAAGATAAAAGTCAATGTGATCTGTTTGTAATTTTTCAAGTTGTTTATCTAATAACCTATCTAAATCTGCCTGTTCTTTAACTTCCCAGGAAGGCATTTTAGTGGCCAGTTTTACCTTTTCTCGATAACCGTCTTGAAGTGCACTGCCAACTACTAATTCACTTTCTCCTTTATGATATGGCCAAGCTGTATCAACATAATTAACACCATGATCAATTGAATATCTAATCATTTTAATGGCTTCATCTTCATTAATTTGTCCAGAATCATCATCAATTATTGGCAACCTCATGGCCCCAAAACCTAAAGCCGAAACTTCAAAATCTAAATTTCCACATTTTCTATATTTCATGTAAAATTTTTCCTCCTGTAGTATAATTTTTTTTATTCCCTTATATATGATGGTCAAAGATGGGTTCAACTTTATTAGCCTTTTCTTTTAATTCGGCAAATTCTTCTTCTGAAAGCTCAATCTTTTCTAGATTTTCCACAATATCTAAGCCTAATCTAAGCATACGAACATCACCAGGACTTAAAGCTACATTGACTGCTTGAGAAAGAGTAAATCGCAATGCTAAAGTAGCTAGTCGTTTATCATCAAAAATTGGCTTATACCAAGTATTTGGAAATGTTTTTTCTTCATCTTCACGCCATTTCCGATCAGCTAAACCTTTCATAGCAATTCTAGCCATATTTTTTGATTTAGCAACCTTGAGTACTTGTTCACCAGCATTATTATTTAGCCAGTATGACCAATTAATTGGAAATAAGACAGAATCAAAATCGTATTCGCTCATTAATTTTAAAGCCGCCTTGGGATCATGACAGGAAAAACCAACAAAACGAACCAGACCTTTTTCTTTTGCTTCAATAATTGCCTCAAGTGCACCACCAGGTCCAAGAACTGTTTTAATCTCTTCAGGATCATCAAGACCGTGTAATTGATATACATCAAAATGATCAGTTTTTAATAATCTTAGAGATTCGTGTAACTCTTCATTTGCTGCTTCTTTTGTTCTTTTACCAGTTTTACATGCTAATAAAACATCATTACGAAATGGTTGAAGTGCTGGACCAAGACGATCTTGAGCATCACCATATGTAGGAGCAACATCAAAATAATTAATTCCTCTATCTATAGCTTCCGCGACATAATTATTTGCCTGTTGTTGTTCTACACCTTTAACTACAATTCCTCCAAACCCAAAAATAGAAACCTTTTCACCGGTTCGGCCAAAAGTTCTGGTTAACATAAAACCCCTCCTTATTTTATAAATTACTCTCAGTATTATAGAAATTTCAACTTACATATATTAAATATAACATAAACTAAAATTAAATAATGTTATCTATATAACATGTTCTTTGTAAGATTTAATGCACCTTTTTAAAAATCAAAATTACCATTTTATAAAAACCGGTAATTTTGATTTGAGAGGCTATAATTATATATATCACTTAAAAGGAGATTTTTCTGTGGTATGACTTATCAATGAGGCCAAGTAACCCTGTAATATTCCAATAATTATAATCGTAGAAAAGATCCCTATAAAACCACCAATTACTAAAAAATCGTATATCCCATGTAAAAATGCCACCAATAAAAATCCATACCAGATCAGACTTCTATTTCCTTCATGTTGTGCTCTACTAAGATAAAAACCGAATATACCCGTAAAAGAAGCATGTGCAAGACTGGTAAGTACTGCTCTAGATAAACCAACTTGATAACCATAAAGAACTGTATAAAAGAGATTCTCGAAAGCTGCAAAACCAAGACCCACAGTAATACCATAGATTATTCCATCTATAGGTTCGTCGAATTCTGGATGATTATAATGTAACTTGAAAACAGTATATGATTTAATACCCTCTTCTATAAATCCAACAATAAAAATAGTTCCAAATAGTAAATATAATAGTGGTGTTTGAGGGCGCAAAAATTCTCCAAATGGTGCTTCCAAAAGCCCAGCAGGAAGAACTATCAGAAGACCCCAAATAAAATCTCTCATTATTAGTTTAACAGGTTCTGGATCATATTTATCTTTTTTGTAAAAATACCATACCCATAAGATCCCTGGTAAAATAGATACTAAAAACAATTTAATATAGTATATATTAATTACCCCCTTTATATCAAATATCCCCTTAGTTCTACCCAACTATTCTATAACAATTTGCTAATTCCTTTAACTTATTTTTCAATTCTTTTCTAATCTCTCTTCAGTTAACTATTTTACATAATTATCAAAAATTTATTGCCACCAATTAGCAAAAAAATAAATTTTCTTCGTCTAAAAATTGTATTTCACTTCCTTAGATAATATTCAAAACAAGACGTACACTTTAACAGTATACGCCTTGTTTTTTTCTTAATTTTTCTGTAATTACTTTTTCCGGTTTATTTCTATACTATGTTATGTCCGCTTAACTAATTAACCACTGGTCTTCAATTCGAAGACTTCTTCTTTACCCTTAGTATCTTTTAGACGCCAGACAATTTTATCTTTTGACACTGTCGGCTTTAAAGTTGCTTTATAACTTGCTAATTGATATGGTAGTTTCGTTTCAATCGCGTCAAAGGGACAGGCTTTTACACAGACCATACAATCCCAGCAATCCCTTTCACTTCTAATATAGGGTTTTTCGTTCTCTTTATTTATAGCCAGTAAATCCCCAGGACAAAATTTAGTACAGAAGGGTTCATCCTGACCT
>JBDNGI010000031.1:0-4021 GCA_041689345.1 Halanaerobiales bacterium | reverse complement strand
TAATAATCATAACATAGTCTGGTTCTTGCTTAAAAAATGGTATATTGTGAATATATATTTTATCCATATTCCATAGTACAGACTTTTAATAATGTCGAAATATCTAAATAGGTCAAAAATACCCGTCTTTGCGCAAGAGCCCATAGTCTGAGCGCTATGTCCAGGAATTTTTTAAAAAAATTATTTTAATTTAAAGTTATACCTGAGTAGTTACCTTATTTCTTTTATTCTTGCAAATATTGCTCAAGAGTTATGCATGTTCCCATGCATAACCCCTGATAATCATTTCATTTTAATTGTTTTAATCACTCAGGGAGATTACTCATATATTAATGGTTCAATTATACTGGAGTCAATACTATCTAGATCATACCAGTAATATCCTGTGTCGATAATTTCGGGTAATTCCTCTCCCCTTATTGCCTTAACAGCAGCTTCAACAGCCCTATAGCCTATACCAACAGGATTTTGAGTAATGGCACCTTCCATTAAACCAGAGCGAATAGCATTCAATTGTAAGCCACCTGAATCAAAACCAATTATTACAAGGTCATCTGTTTTATTTAGTTCTGTGACAGCATTAATTACACCTACAGCGGAGCCTTCATTTGATCCAAAGAAACCATCAAGATCTGGATGTGACTGCATTATAGCTTTAGCAAGGTCAGTAGATTTTAAGTGATCTCCACCACCATATTGAATATCTACAATTTCTATTGCCGGATATTTTTCTTCTATTCTATCCACAAAGCCATCACGCCTTTGGACACCTGTATGACTTGTTTGATCATGTACAATTAAAGCAACTTTTCCTTCATAACCAATATGCTCAGCCATTCTATCGGCCGCTTTAGCAGCAGCAGCATAATTATCAGTTGTAGCAGTAGCAAGTGGAATATCACTATCTACACCAGAATCGAAGGCAATCACTGGAATTCCAGCTGCATCTGCTTGCTCAAGCAATGGGATAGCAGCTTTACTATCTAAAGCAGCATAAACTAAGGCATCTGGATTTTTATCAAGAGCAGTTTGTAACATATCAATCTGTTTTGCCACTTCTGATTCACTAGCAGGACCTTCATAAGTAATTGTTACACCATAATCTGCTGCTGCCTGTTCTGCACCAGCCCTTACTGCTTGCCAAAACTGATGTTGAAATCCCTTAGATATAACTGGTATATA
This sequence comes from Halanaerobiales bacterium, assembly GCA_041689345.1. GTDB lineage: Bacteria > Bacillota > Halanaerobiia > Halanaerobiales > DTU029 > JBDNGI01. Next base: position 2,839 of record JBDNGI010000031.1, on the reverse strand, counting down.
AATATCATCAGCTGCCATACCAATTCCACTTCCTACTACTAACAAAGTCATTAAAACAAACAATACAATAAACTTTTTCATACTTTTTCCTCCTATTTTTTATTTTTTATTAAACCCTTTTTAAAGGGTATAATAATCCTATGTTATCTTAACTTTTACGACGGCGGAGAATATCTGTGTAGACTGCCAGTATAACAATAGCGCCAGTAATAACTGTCTGCCATTCCTGAGGAATGGAAAGAATTCGTAAGCCGTTTGTTAAAACACTCATAATAAAAGCACCAATAATAGTTCCCAATATTGTGCCACTACCACCACTTAAGGATGTTCCACCAATTACTACTGCAGCAATTGCTTCTAGTTCATAACCTACACCTAAAGCAGGTTGAGCAGAATTCAAACGAGAAGCCATAATAACACCAGCTAAACCACTAAAGAATCCACCTAATGCATAAATAGCTATTTTCCATTTATCAACATTAATCCCTGAAAGGCGAACTGCCTCTTCATTACTACCAATAGCATAAGTATATCTACCGAATACAGTACGAGTTAAAATTAAACTAGCTAGAAATGCTGCTCCCAAAAATATTATAGCAGAGTATGGAATCCCAAAAATAGTACCCATTGCAATCTTACGGAAAGCTGGTTCTTGAATGAAATATATCGGCCTAGTACCAGAAATAACAAGATTAAGACCTTGAGCTACCATCATCATACCAAGTGTAGCAATAAATGATGGTATTTTTAACTTAGCTACTAGCGTTCCACTAACTAAACCAGCTAATGTTCCAGCAAGAATTCCTCCAATGATACCAATATAAATAGGTAGTCCCCAAAAAGTAATAAAAACACCTGTCATAACTGAACCGAATGTCATCACAGTCCCAACAGATAAGTCAATACCTCCAGTAATAATTATAAAAGTAACACCTGTAGCCAGAATACCTGTTACAGCTGTAGATACCAAAATACCAATGATATTTGAGAAAGTAGCAAAATTAGGAGAGGCTAAAGAAAATATAATAAATAGAATTATAAGGCTAGAAAAAGCTAAAAGTTTTTGCTTAGACTCTGACTTCATCAATGATTTTTTATGATTCTCAGTAATTAACTTAGTATCCATAATATTATCCCCCAATTTCTTTAAAATAAATTTTTAAAATTTTAACTAATTATGCATTGTTGCATATTGCATTATATTTTCCTGTGTAGCCTCTTTCCCATCTAATTCCCCAGTAATCTTTCCTTCACACATTACAACAATACGATGACTCATTCTTAATATTTCAGGCAACTCAGACGCGATCATTATAATCGACTTGCCTTCTTCAACTAAGTTATTGAGTAACTTATATATTTCACTCTTAGCACCAACGTCAATTCCCCTAGTAGGTTCATCAAAGATTAAAATATCACTATTACAATCCAACCATTTAGCAATTACTATTTTTTGTTGGTTACCCCCTGACAAGTTTTTAACCTTCTGATTTATAGAGGGGGTTTTTATATTAAGCATCTCAATTATTTTTTTTGCTGACTTTTTTATTCCCTTATTTTTAATCCAGGTTAATTTCCCTAAATAATTTTTATAATTTGCTAATACTATATTTGTTCCAACATCAAGACCTAAAGCTAAACCATATTTTTTGCGATCTTCAGAAAGATAAGCTATACCATTATTAACAGCATCACCAGGGCTTGTAATATCAGCCTTTTGGCCATTAATATAAATTTCACCCGAGTCAATAGGATCAGCCCCGAAAATAGCCCTGGCAACTTCAGTTCGTCCAGCACCAACCAAACCGGCTAAACCTAGTATTTCTCCTTTTTTCAAGTTAAAACTTACATCTTTTATAACTCCATTACGATTTAAATCCTTTACCTCTAAAACCACTTCTTCTTTGCCCTCAAAAATTTTGCTTGATGAAGACTCGTATATCTCTCTGCCAACCATTAAGTTTATTATTTTATCTATTTTAACTTCCTTTGTATCAACTGTATCTATATAAGAACCATCACGCATGACTGTTATTCTATCAGTTATTTGTTTGAGTTCTTCTAGACGATGGGAAATATATATTATACCTACACCATCTCCCCTTAATTTTCTTATAATATAAAATAAGTCCTCAATCTCAGAATCAGTTAAGGCCGCTGTCGGCTCATCCATAATTAATACCTCTGAGTTATATGATAATGCCTTCAAAATTTCTACCATCTGTTGTTTAGCAACTGTGAGATCCATCACCTTTGTCTCCGGGTCCAATTCAAGATTTAACATATTTAGTAATTTTTTAGTTTGCTGATTTATTTTTTTCTCATCAAGAAGAAAATTACCTTTTCGTGGTTCTCGACCAATGAAAACATTTTGCGCTACTGTTAGATGTGGCATTAGGTTAAACTCTTGATAAATAATACTAATCCCCAAATCTTGTGCATCACCAGGAGATTTAATTTCTACATCCTTTCCTTTATAATATATCTTCCCATCATTCTGCTTATGAACACCAGTCAATACCTTCATCAATGTTGATTTACCAGCACCATTTTCTCCAACAAGTGCATGTACTTCTCCAGAATTTAATTGGAATTGACAACTATCTAATGCTTTAACGCCAGGAAAAGACTTATGGATGTTTTCCATTCTTACTAAGCAATCCTGCATTTAATATCACCTCAATTTCTTTCTCTTTTTGTAACTACTCAGGTACAAATATTTTTAGGCATGCTAAAGTGGGGTATTTTATTGTTTCTTTCAAGAATACCCCTGCGGAAAAGATTATTTAAGATATTATTTTCCCTAAGAGGTATCTATTGTTTCTGGAAGATAAGGTTT
>JBDNGI010000030.1:0-4683 GCA_041689345.1 Halanaerobiales bacterium | reverse complement strand
GCTAAGCTAAATAATAAAATAAAAAAAGGGGTGTAAGTATATGATGGATGTAAAGATTTACAGAATAGCAATGTCAGGACCAGAAGATGTTTCAGGATTAAAGGAATTGGTGGATAAGGGAGAAATTGATCCTACTGAAATAGTAGCAGTTTTAGGGAAGACAGAGGGAAATGGGTGTGTGAATGACTTTACAAGAGGTTATGCTACCCAATCATTTAAATTATATCTATCTAAAGCATTAGATAAAACTACGGATGAAATAGGCAAAATTGTAGCATTTGTTATGTCGGGTGGAACTGAAGGCGTTATGTCGCCTCATGCTACGATTTTTACTAAGAAAGAAATTGAAGCAGAAGAAAATGATGAAAAATCATTGGCACTAAGTGTTGGGTTTACCAAAGAGTTTTTACCAGAGGAAATGGGAACACTTGTAATGGTTAAAGAGGTTGAAAGAGTAGTAATGAAATTAATGGAGTCAAGCGGCATTACAGATGAAAATGATGTACACTTTGTCCAAATAAAAACTCCTTTGTTAACTTCAGACAGAATAAATGATGCTCATTCTAGAGGCAAAGAAGTGGTAGTGCATGACACTTATGAGTCAATGGGATATACAAGGGGCGCTTCAGCTTTAGGAGTTGGGATAGCTTTAGGGGAATTGAAGGATTCGGATGTAACAAAGGATTCAATATTGAATGATTGGAGCCTATTCTCAAATATAGCATCAACATCAGCAGGGGTAGAGCTATTAAATTGTGAAATTATATTGTTAGGAAATTCCACTAAGTCTAAGAGTAACTACCGAATAGGTCATAGTGTAATGAAAGACTCTATTGACCTAGAAGCAGTGATTGATGCGATGAATAACGCCGGACTTAATGTAGACAAGCTTCCAACAGAAGAACAAAAGAAAAAGATAGTGAACATATTAGCAAAAGCTGAAGTACCAACTGATGGTTATGTAAGAGAAAGAAGAACAACAATGTTGACAGATTCAGATATTAATCATACAAGACAAGCAAGATCAGTAGTAAATGCGGTCATTTCTGCAATAATAGGAGATCCGATGGTATATGTATCAGGTGGAGCTGAACATCAAGGACCAGATGGAGGAGGACCTGTTGCTGTAATAGTAGAGAAATAATTGAGATTGAGGTAAGAATATGAGATATCTATTTAAGAATTGTTTTATGCCTTTTACCAATCAAGTGAAAGCTATCTATGTTAAAGATGGGTTTATTGAAAGTGTAGTAACTAATCCAGATGATAGGCCTTGTGATAAGACCATAGATATCCAAAACAGAATAGTATTTAGTGGTTTTGTAGATATTCATATGCATTTAGACAAGGCTTTAATTGGTGAAAAAGTGTTTAATAAATCCGGAACACTAAATGAAGCTATAGATATAATGACAGAGTATAAGAAAAACATGTCTAAAGAAGATATTAAAGACAGGGCAAGAAAAGCACTAAACTTATCGTATAAGCATGGCACCAGATATATTAGAACACATGTTGATGTGGATGAAATAGTAGGTTTACAAGGGATTGAAGCCATTTTGGAGCTTAAAGAAGAATTTAAAGGGAAAATTCAAATAGAAATCGTAGCATTTCCACAAGAGGGGTTTACGAATAATTTGGAAAACTATAAATTTTTGGAACAAGCTTTAGAGTCTGGTGCTGATATAGTAGGTGGCATTCCTGCGATGGAGGATGATCCGGTTAAGCATATAAATATGATTTTTGACTTAGCTAAGAAATATGATAAAAATATCGATATGCATATTGATGAAACAGACGATCCAGACACTCTTACTTTAAAATATTTAGCAGAAAAAACGATTAATGAAGATTACCAAAGAAGAGTTGTAGCTGGGCACTGTTGTAGTTTAGCAGCGAATAAGCTAGAAGATATCCAAACTATATTGGGCTTAACTAAAGATGCGGAAATAACAATTGTTGCACTTCCTTCAACCAACTTATATTTACAAGGAAGAGGTGATCTAAAGAATTTTAGAAGAGGTATAACTAGAGTTAAAGATTTATTGAGAGAAGGTATATGTGTTTGTGTAGGATCGGATAATATTAGAGATCCTTTTAACCCTTTTGGAAATGCAAATCTATTAGAAGTTGGTCTGATTGCAGCTCATGGGTGTCAGATGGGAGGTTTAGACGATTTAGAAGAAATGTTTGATATGATATCACTAGTACCAGCCTCTCTATTTGAAAATTATGAAATAAGAGAAAATCAAGAAGCAAAATTTGTTGTTATAGATACCGAAAAAAAACACAAAACAATTATAGGACAAGCCAAAATATTTGGCTATTTTGAGAAGGAGGAATTTATATGCGATTATTAATTCATATAATACCATTATTAGTAATTTTGATCTTATTGTTTATGAGAAAGCATATGCTTTTTGCCGGTCTCGTAGGTGGAATACTCGCTATGATAATAGGTGGAATTGGGATTGGTCAAGCTACAGGAATATTTATTGGTGGCGTAGGCAGTATGCTTGGAATTACAGTTCCGATTCTTTACGCAGCTACAGCAGCTATGGTAGCAAAAGCCGGAAGTATAGAAGCTCTAGTTGAGCTCGCTAAAAGAGGATTCAAAGGAAAAATTGCCATTCTAGGTGGCATAATGGTTTTAATCCAAGCTTTTGCAACATACATGGGTGGACTAGGAGCCGGAAATACAATGGTTACTGCACCACTTGTTGCAATGGCATTAGGAGCAGTACCTGAGGTTATAGCTGGTATGGCAATTGCAACTGCAGTAGGTTTTACAACATCCCCAGCATCTACAGAAACAATATTAGCTGCACAAAGTGCTGGTCGTGATGTTGTAGCACATGCTAATGCAATGCTTCCTTATACAATAGTTTTCTTTTTACTTGCAGCAGCTCTTGCAGTATACGGAGTTCATAAGAGAGGCTCATTAATAAAAAGCAAAGTAAAAGATAATGAAAAGGAATTAGAAAAATCATCAGTTTTAGTAAAAAAAGCAATACCATCAATTGCTTTATTGGTACTAGTAGTTCTTGGTAATCCTTTAAACAATCTTATTGGAATCACTTTATTTACTCCAGCTACAGCGGTAATTTTAACTGCTGTGTTAACTGTTATATTTACACCATTTGATATTAAAAAAACTAGTGAAGCACTTATTGATGGCTCAAGGTTTATCCTTACAACATTGTTTTCTGTTGGAATATTTTTATCATTTATAAATATAATAGCAGAGTTGGGAACCTTTGAACAATTAGCAGGTTTAGTAACTAATGCACCAGATGCGGTCATTCTCCCAGCAGCGATGCTTGCAGCATTTTTAATAGCAATACCATCTGGAGCTTTTACGGCAGGAGTTTTAGTTCTTATTTTGCCTACACTATCAGTCTTAGGGCTTCCATCAGAAGCAATGGGGTTTGTAGCAATAGCAACTGGTCTAGGTACGCAAATAAGTCCAGTACAGATAAATGTGGCTGCGCTAGCTGATGGGTTTGATTTGGAAATAATGGACGTTGTAAAGAAAAATTTACCATACGTAATCACAGCATTTATAATTGTGACTATCGTAGCTGTAATAGTTGTATAAAAGAATTTATTGTTTCAATCTAATTAGGCAATTGCGAAATAGACTAGCGAAAACACGTTAAAAAAATAACAAACATGAGTAAAAAATAAGCGACGAAAACTAGGGTCATAAGCATTAGATTTTAATTTTCACTTAATAATTCATTAAGCAGCAGATTTAAAGGCTCTTAAGTGTTCTAGATGTCCGGATCTAATCATAACTAATGTACCAATCAGTTGTGTTATACCTGCAAGTAAAATTGTTGATTTTAAAGAAGTCGTATTTCTTAATTGAGAGCTATTAATATTAAGATAGTCTTTTAGTTGACCTATAGCTCTTTCACAGACAGTTCTCTTTTTATAAAGATTTTGCCATTTTTCAGTATTGCGTGGTAATTCGGTGTTGAAACGATACTCTTCATCAAGAGCTATATTTACTTTGCGGCCATGAAGCGCATCAGAGCATGGATTTTTACAGTCAATGGCGTAGATATATTCGCCATTTACTATATGTGTTTTAATCAAAGGACAACCGTAACTAAAACGATCAGCTCTGTGCTTGCTTAAGATTGGACCAAGTTTTTTCATTGGCTTTTGTGTTTGACGACAAATAAGCTCACCTTTAGTATCGAAATAGAAATCGTTATCAGGATTAGATTCTAAATAGCGATAACATTTAGCACTGGTTTTGCCATTACGTTTATTTAAAGGGATAACTGGTACCATACCTTTTTTCGAAATATATTTGTAGTTATCATAACCATCAAAACCAGAATCAGCTAATAAATAACTGTATTGGTCGGCTGATTGTTTGTTAAAAAATATTTCTAATGAAGGAATTAAAGTAGTAGAATCATATTCATCTTTAATTTCATCTGGCAATTTATTCTCAATGAAATCTCTAGTTTCATCTGGGAACTGGATATCTTGAATAACACCTACGCCATTGGTAATAATCATTGCTGGTAAGTAGTATCCAAAATGACCGTTAAGATAGGTAAGAGATAGATCACTGTTAGCAGAAGCTTCTTTAGGCATTTTACCTTGAGCGTATAAAATTGGATCAAAATTTTCAGATGCTTTTTCAGATTTTTTATAAGCTTTTGC
>JBDNGI010000029.1:0-2946 GCA_041689345.1 Halanaerobiales bacterium | reverse complement strand
TTATTACAAAATAAGCTTAACTAAAGTTCTACTCCTTCATCTTTGGTCATAAATATTTATTATGATCATAATAAGAAGGAGTGTTTTATTTTGTGGGGTAAAACAGGAATATTGTTATTAATTATTTTTCTTATCTTAATTGTAATCCCCGTCCTATTGGTGAGAGGGTTATTTTGGCAGAGGAACCACTCAGAGTTACTTCTTAAAGTGTATAATCATAACTTAAATAAAATCGTTATAATGGAATTAGATGATTATCTAAGGGGGGTGTTGGCTGCTGAAATGCCGGCTTTATATCATCAGGAGGCTTTAAAAGCCCAAGCAGTTGCTGCAAGGACATATACCCTAAAACAACTTCCTAGGTATGGCGGGGCAGGCAGCCAAAAATACAAAGGGGCTGATCTATCCACAGATTTCACAGATTGTCAGGCCTTTTTATCTGAAAAAGAAATGAAAGAAAAATGGGGATTTGTAGCTTTTTTTTATTATTGGGCCAGGGTAAATCGGGCGGTAGAAGAAACAAGGGGTCAAATCCTTCTATATGATGGGAAAATGATTGATGCGGTTTATCATGCAAATAGTGGAGGTATAACAGAAGATGCCCTATATGTCTGGGGAAGGGATACTACTTATTTAAAAAGTATAAAAAGTCCCTATGATAGCGAGAATGACAAAAGTTTTAAAAGTACTTTTCATTTTGCTCTGAATGAAATAAGGGAAAGATTAGATATTCAGCAGACAAGCTTTGATGATAGTATTGATATAATAAAAAAAAGCTCTAGTGGCAGAGTTTTGGAGCTAAAAATAGCCGGTAAATCTTTTTCAGGGATTCAAGTAAGACAAAAACTTTCTCTCCCTTCTACAAAATTTGACCTGACTTCAGAAGGTAATATTTATACCTTCACCTGTTATGGCAAAGGCCATGGTGTAGGAATGAGTCAGGATGGAGCAAATGGATTAGCTAAAAATGGTTTTACTTATCAGCAGATATTAAAACATTATTATAGTAATGTTGAATTGAGAAAAATTAAGACTATTAACTAGGCCGGGGCCAGTGGCACAAATAATAACTATTCCGGACAAAGTCTGCTTAAATATATTTTTATACTAATGTATATAATATCCACCTTTTGGTAAAAATAGATACCGGAGGTGGATTAATTTATGGATAAGAAATTTAATTTTAAACTAGATAAAGATAAAATCAAATTACAGTTAAAGGATTTGGGAAAAAGATTTGCTAGGAAGCAAGGGAGCTTGAGAAGTGCAATTTTAATTTTTATGTTTTTTGTTTTACTAGGAGTGGGGTTTGTAATATATAATGGTGAGCAAAATGAACCTAATAATTTTTCTTCTAATCAAAATAGTGAAGAAAAGCAAAATGTGCATTTTGAATATGGAGAAGAACAAGCAAGTTTTTATAATGCTCAAGAGGCGGAAAATGGTTTCACCTTGAATTATCCTGGGATGAGAGAAAATCAAAATATCGAAAGTAATTCAAGTGTGAGAGAAGAAGAAAATGCAGCAAAAGAAAATGCAGAAGAAGAAATTGAGGGAGTAGTAACAGAGTCAGTACGACCAATCAGTAAAATTCAACAGGATGTATGGAATATAGAATTATTGCGGCCTGTTTCAGGAGAGATAATACAGAATTCTGGTTGGTACTACCACCCTGTACTGGATGATTGGCGTTATCAAAATGGTTTAGAGTTTTCTGGTAATTCAGGAGAAATAGTAATGGCTGCTGCAGAGGGACAGATTTCTACAGTATTTGAAGATAATTATAAAGGCATTATGGTACTTGTAGAACACGAAAATGGATGGATTACTGAATATGGACACTTACAAAGGGCTGTTGTATCACCTGGAGAACAAGTGAGTAAAGGGCAGGAGATAGGGAGTATAGGGGTAACAGGAGTGACTTCACAACCCTCATTATACTTTTCCTTAAAAAATCAAGATGGAGCGATAGATCCAGTTGCCTACTTTGAATAGCTTATAATAATCTGACACAAGTCTATTGGCTAGTACTTGTATCGATTTTGCTTTTAAGTAAGGGTAAGGCAGTCTGACATAATGTAATTTTTAATCCGGTAAAGTTATACCGGATTTTTTTCTTTGGTATATTTCCCCTGAATAACTGCATATACATTAAGTAGTATCGGTTTATTCTATGTGGGGGGATTAAGATTGAAAGATTATATAAGAATGAGAGTGAAAGAGGTAGCTAATTATATTTATGAGACAAAAGCTACTGTTCGCCAGACGGCAAAGATATATGGAGTGAGCAAGAGTACCATACATAAGGATGTTACAGAAAGATTATTAAAGATTGACCCAGAACTGGCAAATAGGGTAAAAAAAGTACTTATATTTAATAAGGCCGAAAGGCATATTAGGGGGGGTGAAGCAACAAGACGTAAATATAAGAATATGAAAGTTAAAGAATGATCTTGTAAATTAAGATTCAAAATTTGCAGGAAATAAATAATATATAGAGAATATATTAAGTAATAGTTGGTATACAAGGGGGAAATAGTAGTCATGTTAGGATTTTCCAAAAAAATCGGCATAGATTTAGGGACTGCAAATTGTCTTGTTTTTGAGAAGGGGCAAGGAATAGTATTACAGGAACCATCTGTTGTTGCAATGGATACTAATACAGATAAAGTTGTGGCAGTTGGTACTGAAGCTAGAAGGATGTTAGGAAGAACACCGGGTAATATCGTAGCTATAAGACCTTTAAAAGATGGAGTGATTGCAGACTTTGAAGTTACTGAAATTATGTTAAAACACTTTATTCCCCGGGCAATTAAAAAGAAAAGGCTTTTTAAACCAACTGTCATGGTTTGTATACCTGTTGGTATTACTGGTGTAGAAAAAAGGGCTGTAATTGAATCAGCAATGCAGGTTGGCGCTAGGAAGACATTTTTAATTGAAGAACCA
>JBDNGI010000028.1:0-3338 GCA_041689345.1 Halanaerobiales bacterium | reverse complement strand
TAGAACAATTATCTTCTTTATCTTTGAATTTGTATTCGATAATTTCAGCATCTATAAAATCACGGTCTATATCCCTACTGGCCATAACCCTATGATGACCATCTACTATATAGTATTCATCCTCTACCTTATAAACTTCTATAGGCGGTAGTTTCTGCATCTGTTCTACGGCTCTCTTTATACCTTTGTACCTATTCTGAACCTTCAACTCCCGCCAACTTGTATTATCATGACATCGCCCAACAGTACCAACTATTTTATCTATATCTATTGGTTTAATACCTTTATATGAGCGGGATAATAAATGACTGTCTTCATGCTCCCCTACAAAACACTTAAATGGTTTATTTTTTAAATAATCAAACATACTACCACCCACTTTTAAAATCACTTTGAATACGGTTATTTTTTTATCATACATTAATTCTAACTCGTTTCCCACCTTAATATGAATATCTAATGAACTTATTCTCAATTTTGTTTATCATGATGATTAGCTGTTACTTATATATAGTTTTCCTTATTACAATATTCGACTATCCTCTGAAATATCCTGCCTTTTCCCGGAGATAGTTAAAAAACTTGATATTCTGAACCTTACTCTTTTAATTTAATATCAACCATAACCGGACAATGATCAGAACCCATTACGTCAGTCAGTATAGCCGCATCCATCAACTTGTTCTTTAGGCCGTTAGTAGCAAAATGATAATCTATCCTCCAACCGGCATCCCTTTCCCTTGCTCTAGTTCGATAGCTCCACCAGGAATATGTTTCTTTCTCGGGATAGAAATATCGATAAGTATCAATATAACCATGCTCCTCTAATTTATCCAACCAGTCTCTTTCAATAGGTAAAAATCCAGATATTTTGTCATTCGCTTTGGGATTCTTTAAATCTATTTCATGATGTGCAGTATTATAATCACCAAAAATTATTAGTTCTCTTCCTTCTTCCCTAAGCCTCTCACAGTATTCCAATAAGGAATCATAAAAATCAAGTTTATACTGCAAACGTTCCTCATCCCTTTTACCATTAGGGAAGTATATATTTAACAGTGTAAACTCTGGATACTCGGCAATTAATATCCTACCCTCTTTATCAAAACGCTCAATCCCAATACCATGCTTGACAGAAATCGGTTCTTCTTTAGTATAAAGGGCAACACCACTATACCCTTTTCTCTTTGCAAAAGAGAAATAAGAGTGATAGCCTTCAATATTTCTCAACTGATCAACAATCTGTTCATCTTGTATCTTTGTTTCCTGAAGTCCTATAATATCAGGCTGCTCTTCAGCAATCCAGTCTAAAAATCCTTTTCTTTTTATAGCCCTTATTCCGTTTACATTCCATGAATATAAATTCATAAATACTCTCCTTCGCTCTTGTTCGAAGGCTCTTGCGCAAAGACGGGTATTTTTGACCTATTTAGATATTTCGACATTATTAAAAGTCTGTACTATGGAATATGGATAAAATATATATTCACAATATACCACTTTTTAAGCAAGAGCCTGTTCGAATATTAATTGTCTCTTTTACTAAACGGTATTATCTTAAGTTCTTAAGTATTTAATACCATAATATATGATTAAACATACTCTATACAAATATAAAGTATCTTTATTAATATCTATCAAATTAATAGTAATAATTACTATTTTTATTTTACTCTATTTTTATAGAAAAATCAACTGAATTTAGAATTAATCTTAAAAATAATTATGATCTGATAGAATATAAACTACGCTTAATGAATATTTCTTACAAAGAAAAGAGCAGCTGTTTTCACAATCTAATAGAAACTTTTTAATATTAGAAACCAACATAATTAACTCATAAATTTATATGTAATAAATCGAAAAGATGCCCTAGTCTTTAGGGCATCTTGATATACTATATTAATATCACTCAGATATTTATACTTACAAATATATTATTTATATTCAGGCAGCCAATCTCCATGAGCTTCAATTAAGTCATCACATAATGACTTAATATCATCAAGTGATAGTTCTGAGGAAGTATGTGGGTCTAACATTGCTGCTTGATAGATATATTTTTTCTTTCTTGTTAAAGCAGCTTCAATCGTCAATAGATGTACATTAATATTTGTCCTATTTAAGGCAGCCAATTGAGGTGGTAATTTTCCTACATAGCCTGGTGTGACACCACTACTATCAACGAGACAAGGTACCTCGACAACTGCATCATCCGGTAGATTAGTTATTAAACCTGTATTTAATACATTGCCGCCAATTTTATAAGGAATATCTGTTTCCATAGCCTCCATAATATATGAGGCATATTCCTTGGTCCTATCATGTGTTAGATTTTGGTCATTAACTAGATCTTCCCTCATATTTTCCCATCGTTCAATCTGCCTTACACATCTTCTAGGATATTCATCTATAGGTATATTATACTTTTCAATCAGTTCTGGATATTTATCCTTAATAAAATAAGGCATATATTCCGCATTATGTTCACTAGATTCTGTTACATAATAGTCAAAATTATGCATAATCTCATGTCTAACCCGATCTCCATCAGGTGCTCCATTTTTCAGTGATCTTTTTTTAATCTCAGGATAGAGGTCAATACCCTCACGAGTTATTTCCAACAGCCAGGCCATATGATTTATTCCGGCAATCTTCCATTGAATATCTTCTTCACCCATATCTACACTTTTCAAAAGAGTACTGGCACACCCCTGCACACTATGACAGAGACCTACTGTTTTAACATCAGTTGACTGAAGCATTGCACCTGTCAACATCGACATAGGATTAGTATAGTTTAAAAACCAGGCCTCTGGACATACATCTTCTATGTCCCTGGCAAAATCCAGCATTACAGGAATTGTTCTTAGTGCACGGAATATCCCTCCAATACCCAGAGTATCACCAATTGTCTGTTTAAGACCATATTTTTTAGGAATCTCGAAATCAGTCACTGTACAGGGTTTATATCCTCCTACCTGAATAGCATTAACAACATAATTTGCACCCCTTAAGGCCTCTTTTCGATCAGTATAAGAAATAATATTAGCTCGATTATCATTACAATTATCATTAATATTTTTTAACATTGTCTCCGAGTCTTTAAGTCTCTGATGATCAATATCATATAAAGCAATTTCTGAGTTTTGAAGAGCAGGTGTCAACATACAATCCCCTAAAACATTTTTGGCAAAAACGGTACTTCCAGCACCCATAAAAGTTATTTTCGGCATATTTGTTATTCCTCCCCATTAAATATCTTTCCTTAAAAATAATACTTACAAACTAATATCAAGAACAATAAAGTAATCATTTGCCAACTCTAATCTCTATTT
>JBDNGI010000027.1:0-3446 GCA_041689345.1 Halanaerobiales bacterium | reverse complement strand
TACTTATGATGCACTAACAATCCTTGATATGAAGGTCGAAGAGAGGTTTAATAATAGTATTCTATATATCAATCCATATTTCACCTACAATTATCAGGTTCAAAAATTTGATGCTGAATTAAATGAAGCATATCTAGATCTTTATTATAAGGATTTTGATTTTAGAGTGGGTAAACAGAAAATGAGTTGGGGGAAGGCTGATGGACTGGTACTTACTAATTTAGTTAATCCCAGGGACTATACAAATTATCCTGTCCTTGAATATGAAGAACAGTTTCAGGCTGTTAATGCAGTAAAGGCTAATTACTACTTAGGCTCTGATACCCTTGAGCTAGTCTGGCGTCCGGAGTTTAAGGCAGCATTATATGATAAGAGACTGTTGGCGGCTAATCTTAATGGTTTTAGTATTGATAATTCACAAAAAAATATTGAGACAGAACTGGAAAATAGTGAATTATTATTGAGGTATTCATCCCTTGGATATGATTATGATTACGAATTAATGCTGGCATATATCTGGGATGAGCAACCTACTCTGCATAAGGATCTAGTTAATAGGATTATAAGTCCTGAACACCATCGTTTGGCTGTAATTGGAGGAAGCTTTAGTACTATGCGGGACGCCTATGTCTTAAGGGGAGAGGCAGCTTATGTGACAGGAAAATATTATAACACTAACGATTTTAGTAAATATCAGGATGGTGTAGTAGAGAAAGACCAATTAAAGGTACTGGCCGGTATAGACTATAATTATCAGGATTATCAATTAAGTTATCAGGTCTTACAGGAGGCTATTTTAAAACATGAGGATAGTATAGAACAGGAACAGTTAACCTATCAGATGACTTTTTTGGTGAAAAGAATGTTTCTGCGTGACCGTCTTGATACTGAATTGAGTTTCTATTATGATACTGCTCAGGAACAATTAATGGCAAAACCTAAAGTAAACTATGATTATTCGGATAAAATTAATTTTAGTATAGGTGCAAACTATCTGTTAAAGGGTGAACAGAGAGATAATGTTTTATATCTCGAGACAGAGTACTTATTTTAAACCTAAGGCATTAACAATAATGAAGCTGTGATATATATCATGGAAAATGGTATAAATAAACAGATATAATAAAAAATATATGGTTGGGTTTAACCTTTAGGGTTAAAAACTTAATCTAGGTTATTGTAAAGAATATTTGTATAGGAGAGAATAATTGTGGTCAATTTAAAGAAGGTTAATAAAGATAAGTTGCGTATAGTTTTTGAGATGCTTTTCCTTTTAGTTTTTATCCTACTTTTTAGAGCTAAAGTTCTGCAAAGATGGGTATTATTCTTTGCTCTTGGCTTAGTAACATCAGTTATTTTAGGTAGATTTTATTGTGGCTGGGCTTGTCCTATTTCTGCACTAATGAGGCCAATCAACTGGGTTTACAAAAAATTAAACTTTAATAGGTTAAAGACTCCAAAATTTATGAAAAAGGGATGGTTAAGATGGATATTACTGCTGTTATTTCTTGTATTAATGGTAGGAAGTAAAAGATTAAATATTAAATTTAACCTAATATTATATTTAACATTTTTTGGAGTACTTGTTTCCTTATTATTTGAAGAAGAATTGTTTCATAAGAATATTTGTCCATATGGAACCCTGTTTTCTCAATTTACAAAGCCGGCTAAATTTGGCATGCAAATAACAGGAGATAAGTGTGTTTCCTGTGGTCGCTGTGAACAGGTATGTCCTAATAATAGTATAAGTATATTAGCTAATAATAAGAGAACTATAAATAATGGTGGATGTTTACTCTGTTTTAAATGTCAGGAAGCGTGTTCTGTAGGGGCTATAACTTACGGTAAAATTTGATAAAGTGTATAGGAAAATTTATTATATCAAATATCTTCTTGAAGTGATGTAAATTAACAAAAATCTAAAATATGAATATGAAAGGGGAAAAAATGCAAATTATTAAAATGAATCAAGTAGAAGGTAAGAAGAATAAAAGGGGTGTCACGGCTAAACAACTATTGAAACATGATAATGCTCAGATTATGAATCTTATTTTGCAGCCAGGTGATGAAGTTCCATCTCATTCAGTGCCTGTTGATGTATTTTTCTATATAGTAGAAGGAAAGGGAACATTACAGATTGGGGAAGAAAAAGCTGTAGTAAAGGCTACAGATATAGTTGCCTGTTCACCTAATACAAAGATGTCTTTAAAGGCTGATCAGGAAGAGAAATTTGTAGTACTTAATGTAAAGACACCTAGTTTGTAAATTATCATAAAATAAATCAAGGTTTAAAGTTTTTTAGATTAGAAAAAATATAGCATGGTAATAAAGCCAGCTTAAAAAACTGGCTTTATTATATAGAATCTATGAGAAAAAGTGAAAACAGGACTCATG
Source organism: Halanaerobiales bacterium (assembly GCA_041689345.1). Taxonomy (GTDB): domain Bacteria; phylum Bacillota; class Halanaerobiia; order Halanaerobiales; family DTU029; genus JBDNGI01. The sequence continues at coordinate 1,052 of JBDNGI010000027.1, read as the reverse complement.
TGAAAAAAATAGTTCTAAGTTCATATTTTATCAAGTGCATATCTGTGTATTGTAAAGTTTACTATTATACCAAAAACAGCAAATGCAGTTAATGTCCATATGATTGTTATACTATTAAGTTTTAAGGGGGAGATAACTTTGTTTTGGGTAGATGCAATTCCTAAAACAAGGGGCCATAATATAACTCCATATATTATACCTATGGTATAAAAACTGGATTTTCTCAGGATATCAATATTTTTTATTAAGTAATAAAGAATAAATCCAGCAACTACACCAGTGATTACATGAGTGATTAATTGCATTAAGTCTAATTGTGCATTAAGCATAGTCATATTTAGGTTTTCTCCAAGCATAATGATGCCAGCTTGTACTAAAGATGCAGTTATAAATCCCGTAATAAGTTGATAAACCATTAATTTACATCTCCTTCTATTTTACTTTAAGTATATTATTTTCAAAGAAAATATTTTTATACTAACCGTGTTCAAAAATGAAAGAGGTCAAAAAGGGGTATTTTTAAGAAGCATGTAAATACGGAGAAATTTGCCTTGTTATACATGGGAGCTATTAGAATGTCTATAATTAACTGGAGGACTAGTGAATTTTTTATTCCCTCGATGGAGAGGCCATTAAAATTACAAAAAATTTATTCAATATATTAAAATAAGCAAAAGACTTAGGATTACAAGAGTTTTAAATTATCAATATCTTAGTTAACGATAAATTAAGTCAAAATGCTTAAATACTACAGTTTAAAGTAAAAAAATAGGGGGATATTAAAATGTTAATGATTAAAATGAATCAAGTAGAAGGCAAAGGTGAATGTGATGGCTAATCCTATTATATGGAACAACTATTATCTTATTGATGTTATCATACAGAAAAGACCAGAAAAAAACCCGTAAAGCATTAAAAAAAGCCTGGAAGGCTTTTGAAAACATTCTACCACAGTTCTTAGGTATTATTATTTTAGTTGGAATATTAATGTCTGTCTTTAATGCTGATTTAATCTCTAGGGTTATAGGTAATAGTTCTGGTTGGTTAGGAGT
>JBDNGI010000026.1:0-4849 GCA_041689345.1 Halanaerobiales bacterium | reverse complement strand
GTATAATTAATAATTAGTAATTAACACTTCAATTGTTTCTGAATCTTTATGCTTTTGCTGATAATTAGAATTATTATAATTGAAATTCAAATAGTTAATACAATAATTATTTTCTTTTATAAAATCATTTAATAATTTATTTTCTTTATTTTTATGTTTTATAACATTTGATAAAGCAAACTTTACTTCCATTTCATTCAATTCATTTAATAATTTGTATAAATCTAATTCATCCTTTTTGGTCCACCCTCCATTTTCATTATAACTTGCTGTGCCAATTAAATAAGGAGGATCTAAATAAACAAAATCATTTTTATTTATTTTATCTATTTCTAAGTTTCTAAAATCTATATCTAAAAAATTAATATTTTTATTTTTTATTTCCTCCACAAATTTTCTCATTCTTTTTCTTAATGAACCATTAAAATCTCTTTTATTAACTGGCATATTATAGTTTCCGTCATTGTTAAATCTTATCTGATTATTAAAAGAATATATAATTAAAGTTAAAAACATCATTGAATATTCAAAAGAATCATCTTTAGTATAATTATTAAAATCATCTCTTAATTTTTCAAATTTCTTCTTATTATATTTTGAAAGTCCTTTACTACTAGTTGTATTATAATGCTCATAACTGTATTCATAAGTATTTGATAAGTTATACTTATCTATAATTTGATCAATTTTATTTTCTACTTCCTCTTTACTTTTGTTCTTGAATTGTTTATATATATCTAAAACTTTTTTTTGACTTTCTAAACATATAATTTTATTAGCCTTTATATTAATACCTACATTAACACCACCAGTAAAAATATCATAAAATGTGTCTATTTTTTTAGGGAAATATTCTTTTAATTGAGGTAATAATTTATATTTACCCCCTGTATAATTCATAGGAGATTTCATATTTTCATTATCTATTATCTCTTTAATAAAAAAACGAGATTTCTTTTTAGGTTTACATAAAAATATTCTTTCTTTATGATCTTCAATATTGGACTTGCCTGTAGTAAAAACTTTATGATTTTTATTAAAAACTCGTGTTTCTCCCTTTTCTTCTAAAATAGATTTAAGTTCCACATCGGATATTTTAGCTTGCGATCTTCCAACCCCTTTTTCTCCCATATTACTATAAGATACTAAAATATACTTAGCATTTATATTTTTAATTAATTCTTCAAAAGCTTCAGGAGCCTTAACCGTACAATAGTTACTTTTTATATGAGATCGGTCAACCATTTTTTGGGCCTTTCCAGTTACTTCTGGCTTTTTCCATTCAGTAATATTTTCTAATAAATGATATGTATCCGAATATTGCCTGGAATTATAAGGAGGGTCTATATAAACAATATCTGCCTGTTTGAATTTCACTAATTCATTTGCATCCATATTAAAAATCTCATTATTTTTATTCATTTTATCCGTAATATCAGGCAAAAATAATTCCAAATCATTACATTCATCTAATTTTTTTCTATATGCATCATAATGTCCACAAGTATTAGCAATTTTATCTAAAGCATAAATTAGTGAAGTTATTAAAATATCTCTTTCTCTATCATTTATTTTTCCATTCTTATAAAATTCTCTAATTTTTTCACGAACAAATCCTATTTTTATTGAATCTTTATATGTGAAAAATTTATTACCAAAATGTTTAGAAACATAATTTTCTTCGGTTGGATTGCTTTGATTAAAATATATTAATAATTTTTTTATTTTATCGATATCATAATTAGAATTATCAAACCAGGTTTTATAAGATTTGTAATTAGTATTTAATAAATCATTAATAATAATTTTGATATTTTCATTATTAAAAGCTGAAGAAACAACCCCAGTTCCTCCAAACACATCAAAAAATGAATTATAATCTCCACAATGGTTTTTTACTATTTTTTTTATAAATGGAACAAGTTTAGTTTTGCTGCCTAAATATCTTCTGCTTTTTATTTCTATAGTTTCTAAATTATATTTATTTTCTTCAGAAGAAAAATTATTTTTTAAATATTGTTCTCTTATTTCTTTTACTAACTGCCCCTTGTTATAATCAATTTTTCCTGCTATATAATTATTTACTTCTAAATGATTAATTGTTTCGTCTATAACATTAGTTATATTCAAAATTATCCCTCCAAATTTTATGCATCGCATGCATCGTCTTGTATATTATACCATGCATTAAAGAGAATTAAAAATATAAATACTCTAATCATATTTTTAATTAATTTTTAAAGTATCATTCCAATCACTTATCTCTTTATTAATTCTATCAAACCAATCCTGGGAGGAATCAATTTCAAAAATAGAATTATAAATATTATCAAATAAGGTCTTTAAATAATCATGTTTGAACTTCCTATTATTTTCTTTTAAATGAATCACTAATTTTAATAATTTCTTCAATTCTTTAATTCTTATAGGAATAATTTTTTGTTTTTTTCCTTCATACTCATATTTACAAGAATGCCAAAAGGTATTAATAGTATCTCTATGTATAGATGGGGCAATGAATAAAGCATAATTTTCTTCTTTATTAGATTTATTATCAAAATCTCTCAAATGTCTCATTACTGGTTGACCTTCATTAAACCACTGTCCTCTATTTCTCATCAATGTAACTTCACAAATTAAATTAAATTTATTATAATAACATTCTATATCTGGCTGATTACCTGGTGCTGTGAAGGTTGGTTCATTATCATCTCCTACAGGATAGTTAGGTTTTACCTTTAATGCATCATTTAAAATATTAAGAGCTGTAGTTGTCCATTTTTCAAGTGCAACACTTGGTTTCATTTTTTGATCTCTAATATTATCTAATTTATCAATAACTTCATGTATATGATCTATTTTAGAAAACTTATTTTTTTCTAATTCTAAGTTTAGTTCCTTTCTTAAATCCCTTAACCTATTAATTTGGTCTTTTAGTTTATCTAATTCATTAAATTCTTCAAAATCTATAGTACTTTTATCAAGTTCTTCATTTAATTCTCTAATCTCATTTTTTAATCTTACAACAATTAATTTCATATCTTCTAAATCTTCAAATGGTAATGATGGTTTATTTGTATCACTTAGATATTCTCTGTATTCTTTTTTATTTGCAAATTTTTGAACAGACCCATTCCATTTATCTAAAATCTTATTTATTTCAACTTCTCTTCTAGGCTCTAAATCAAAGTAAAATCCATTACCCCTTAAATGGAAGTACCTTGTTAATCTAAAATATCTAATTGTATTATCAGTATAGTCATAGATATCATTTTTATTTGTATAATCTGATAAAAATATCTCGATATAATTATTTGTAAATTCTTTTTTTTCTTGATAATCTAACTTATTTCTATATTCAATTCTAAAATCTATTAATTTTTGAATCCATTCATCGATATCTTTATAATTTGTTAAACTTAATGCAAAAATAGCAAATTCATCTCTTGATAGACCAACAGGATTATTCCCTAAATCTTCCCATTTTTTATTGACTTTATTAATTAAATGCATTGTTCCAATAAATGGCCTTATATTATAGCCATCTTTAAATGATTTAGAATTAGGATTGGGATATTGCCATTTCAAAAAAACCTTAAATAAAATTTTTCCATAATCAGATTCATCTTTTAAAAATTTATTGCCCAACTTAGTTACTTTAACTTTATTATCATCGACTATAACAAACCCCATTTTTCTTAATGGAGATAGAGATGTTCTTCCTCTCATAGCAGGAGTAGTATAATCTTTTTCATAAAATATATTTTCAGCTTCTTCAAAAGTTATACTTCTATTCAAATCTTCAATTATATCTTTGTTTTCATCACTTAATCCATTTAGAAATTGGGTGCTTTCAGATCCATAAAATCTATTTTTTGTGAGTCTAATTTGATATTCTTTTTGGACCTCATTATTCCAAGGCTTACCTTCTATTTCTTTAGCGGTAATCAAAAAATTTCTAATTCGATCAGGATTTCTTAAAGTTGTTGATATACTCCAAACTTTTTTTGTCATTTTAAAACCCTTCCATATTTCTAAATATAATACTATGTAAGTCTTTATTTCATTAACTTTCCATTAAATATAATTTCTATAAATAATTTTTATTTCCTCCATAATCATTTTATTAAACAACCAAATAATTCTAAGTTTAGTGTTGAAAATCAAATTCGTATATTATAACTTACTTTCCGAACCCTTGAAAAAAATTAAATTATTTAAATTTGTTTCAGTTTAAATTAAGCAAGATTTCTCAAATTAATTGTAAATTATACTGGACAAGCTCATGACTGTTAGGCTCTTGCGCAAAGACGGGTATTTTTGACCTATTTAGATAGTTCGACATTATTAAAAGTCTGTACTATGGAATATGGATAAAATATATATTCACAATATACCACTTTTTAAGTAAGAGCCATTTTTTTAGTAGGTTTTTCAATACTTGCTTTCTTTTTATTTGAAAGTAGTTTAAAGATTCCTCTTTATATATTATATTTATTATTACAATATATTTTGATGTCAATTTATAGTCAAAATAGGGGTTGTAGAATTGTTAAAAATGTCTTAGCAGTAGAATCAAGCGCTACTAGTGAATGAAAAGAACATCGTCTAACAAAATATTGCCGGTTCGTTCCTGGCGTCACTGCACCCAAATCCATGAGACTAAGATAGGTGCTATCTAAGTCTCATGGACTTCGGAAATACGGTTACGTTAGTACGCCAAGTTAAATTTAATACTTCTGGTAAAGTAAAATTGTCAAGAACGCTGACATAGGGGAGATATAAGAATTCATAGAAAGAGGGCCAACGCAAATTAACCCGATGGTAAGGATGATATAAAAAGCCAGAT
>JBDNGI010000025.1:0-5437 GCA_041689345.1 Halanaerobiales bacterium | reverse complement strand
CCAATTTCCACCAGTCCCTTATATCTTGGTGATGATAGTACTGCCCTGGTAGTAGCAAACAGGGATCCAAGATTAGAACAAACAATTTTTGTGCGAAATCATCCTTTTCAGGTGGTTGGCTCTGATACAGTAAAGAGGTTTGAAAAAGCAGCGCTTGATAAAGCTGGCTATTTTATATGCCCTACAGGGTATCAAAATTTTAAGGCCCTGAATTGGACTTTTGAAGATACACAAGGCAATAGTTCTATTACGGCATCAACTGTATTTCGATATGCCGAAGGATTGCTGAGCCTGGCCGAGGCTAAAGCAGAGTTAGGAACAATTACCCAAGCGGATTTGGACAAATCCATCAACCTCCTGAGAGACCGGGTAAATATGCCACACTTGATTTTAAATGAAATTGAAAATGATCCAAACTGGGATTACCCTTCATTATCTCCTATAATTAATGAAATTCGAAGGGAACGACGGGTTGAATTAGCCGTTGAGGGGTATCGTTTAGATGATCTTATGAGATGGAGGGCACATGAAGTATTTGTTGGTACACGACCATTGGGAATTAAATTTGTACAAAGTGATTATCCAAATATAACGCCAGGTGTGAATGTTATACTGAATGCCGATGGTTACGTAGATTATTATCTGAATGCTTATGGCGCAGACGGGTGGAGTTTCAACCCTGATAGAGACTATTTGGCTCCCGTTCCGACTAATGAATTGACATTGAATGAAAAACTTGTTCAAAACCCAGGTTGGTAAAACTGTTATTCAACATTATGGTGTATCATCTCATTTTTTTCACATTTTATACTATTGCAAGAGCTACCGGTGAATAATAAGCGGAAGGTGCGTTAAATCAAAAATTCAAGATCCAAGGAATTAATTATTTGGTCGTTTTCGCTAATGAATAAGAATAAATAAATATTGATTTGGAAGGGCAAAAGTGTTATGCTTAGAGATGTGCGGTTGTGAGAGTTATTAAATAAATTATAGCTATGGAGAAAATATTTATTCTTAAACATTATAGTTCATTGCGTTTAGCTTTGTATGTTATAATTATGAGCGGATTAGGCATGTCTTGTTCAGATAAAGGTAAATTGGATGGGGATATATCCAAACCCAAAACCGTCCTAGAGCTTTTTCCTGGGCTAAACAATGCTCGTAACAGCGAAGGTGATTTTATCACATTAAAAAACGGACGTATACTTTTTATCTATACTCATTATACCGGAGATTCTTATCAGGATCATGCACCGGCATATCTTGCGGGAAGATATTCTGATGACAAGGGTGCAACCTGGTCAACTGAAGATCAGTTAATTGTTAAGCAGGAGGGAGTACAGAATGTAATGTCCGTTTCATTGCTTAGGTTACAGAATGGTGAAATTGCTTTATTTTATTTAAGGAAAAATTCCAATACGGACTGTATTCCAATAGTTCGGTTTTCTGATGATGAAGGGGAAACCTGGAGTAATCCTAAGCCTTGTATTACCGACAGGCCTGGGTATTATGTTTTAGCTAATAATCGTGTAATACAATTAAAAGATGGCAGATTGGTTTTTTCTGTTGCGTATTCGAAGAGAGTTTGTAGTTATTTTTCTGATGATAATGGCAGAACATGGAGTTCAGGCAAAGATGTATCAAACCCAGATAGTGTAGTTAATCAGGAACCAGCAATAGTGGAATTGAAAAATGGCGATCTTTTTATGATTATGAGAACGGATACTACCACTCAGTATGTATCTTATTCAAAAGATAGAGGAGAATCTTGGAGTCCTGCCCGATACAGCAACATAGTATCAGCTTCAAATTCCCCAGCTTCAATGACGAGGTTATCCTCTTCAAGTGATTTGATGTTGGTTTGGAATAATAACGATGCCCTAATTCCTAAATTAAAGGCCAAACGCACTCCGCTAAATATTGCGATCTCTCAAGATGAGGGAAAAACCTGGGAAAATATAAAAACTGTTGAAGAAAATCCCACTGGGTCGTATTGTTACACTGCTATTCATATTGACGGTAAGGATGTATTGTTAGGATATTTTGACTGGGCTACCAGAGGTATAACTATTAAAAAATTGGATACCGGATGGATATATAATTAATCAGTTTAGCGAAATAAACTAACTGAAAAAAATGGTTGCTATTGTTAAATAAGTCACTAAATATATTTTCTATGGAGATTGAATTTAAATCTGGTTCTGGTGTATTATTACAATGTATGACAAACATGCTAAAAATTGAAGTGCTCTTATTATTCACATCGTTAACTATCTTCTTTATTAACGGTGCTCACGCACAAAGCAGCTATAATCACCAAACGGGTCAATCCAAATCGCCCAATTATTTTCGTTTTATACATAACCTTGAAGGGAATAACATATATCTTAAAGGCCAAGATAGCCAAGAGAAACTTTACCCTTATGCTAATGAAGTTGTCGCATCAAATGTAACTGGCGAAATCATAATTCCAAATATTGGAATACCAATGAATTTCCCTTCTAAAGTAGGAGAATTCGATAAAACTGAAGCATTCTACCTTGCATCGCGAAATACAGAAGTGCCTTTTCCTTATCTCCAAGAAGGCTCACGTAGTTGGCCCATCTTACAACATGCTCTTCCGGATGGTTTTTATGTCAATCTTACTGCAAAATTAGATGGCAAGGTACTTGCTTCTGGTTTTGTTCTGCATTTACATGGAATAACTGTCACAATTGATGATAAGCAGAAATTAACTATCACCTCAAAATCTCAAGAAAATCCACTAGCATTTTCTCTTGAACTCCGGGTAGCACTTCCAAATGGAACTATTGAGCAGCAGACCCTCTCTATAGTTCCAGCTCCACCAATTCGGCCTTTGTCGTATCTCGCGGATTTTGGTGATGACCTCATTGCCATTTTTAATACTTCATTTGATAAGCCAGGTAGTTATGGTAGTTGGTTGCCCGTAACAAAAGATGCTTTTGATCAATACTTCAGACGGTGTCAACTTCAAGGAGTTGATCGGTTGATCTTGTGGTTGAGTCCAATGCCTTATATTACTGATTCCGCAAACTATGCGCCTGAAGATTGGACGCGTTATAAAGGTCAAGTAGAGGCTATGGTAGAAAGTCCTATACTGAATGATCTAATAGACCAACGACGGAAGGTGATTGAAGGTGGGTTTTACGGTCTGCACATTCCCTGGGATTGGATTCGACAGCTTAATATCTATCGTTTAATGAGTGATTTTGGCCCCTTGCTATCCCAGAGTGCAGAGGATCATGGGATCAAGTTAACAGCGAGTTTCCGACCTTTTGAAACTGCCTTGACAAAATATTATGAACTGCCGGTTTTTGATCAGGATGCGAACTTTTTGTGGGGATTCTTGCCAATGGCTACGCCCGTTATTAATTATAAGACAGATCAAACAGCTTTTGCTCATTACCGCACTATTTTAGAGAAAATGGGAATGCCAGATAAAGGAAAGATTGGCCGCATTTCCATTTCCAATGTCTCCAATGTAAAAGATTTTCTCAAAAGATTTCAGTCGCATGGTGACAATCTCCGTATAGTTGCTTCAAATTACCCACCTCTCCGATCCAATTCACTTGTTCTACAGCGCCAATACGATACCCATTATGAATTAGTTAAGTTTGGAGATTTTGCAACACAAGCGGAAGAAAAACAGAGAGTGGTAACAAATTACAAAATATCTGTAGAGGGTGATGTTCTCCATATAGACAATCTTGATATATCAAGCAATATTCGCTACCTTATTCTTAGTAACCCTGCTGGTGCCGTTGAGGCCTTGGATTTTCCAACCTTCGAACCGGTAAAACTTTTTGCCAGGGCAGGCAATGCGATAGGACGTGAAAATGTCTATTGGGTTCTCGACGTAGAAGATAGCTTATCAAGCCTAACTCGTGTTCCAGGTATTCCAGTTCCAAATGTAGAGGGGTATGGCACTGAATTCCATACCACAGAAGACGGTTATAAGCATCTATATCAGAAAGGGGATGCACGAACCACATTAAAAAATTGCTTGCTGGTTATTGATCTGGGTGCACCTTATTCTGTAGAAATGCTTGACTTAAACCAACCAGCAATGCGGGATAACGTTATCAAGGAGATGAAAACCATTTTGGATTTGCCAGCTTTCGATGAGATTTTTGTAAATACACGCTCCCATGTAAGCTTGTCCGCTTATCTAGGTGATGGTAAGGAAGGGATAAAGCCCTTGGTTTATTATCGTCAAAACCATTTAAGCTCTCAACAACTTGGCATCGATCGTGCTTATGCCCCTTTGGCCGTAGCCAACGATTCAATACTCAAGAAATGGGCTGCTGATCCTAGATTGGTTGAGCGTATCACCACCTGGCAACATGGGGAGTGGGATGGATACTGCCAGCAGGAAGATTCCCCTTATCGTTGGCGTTATGCCCGTAACAAAGCTGTTTCCAAAGGTGTGCGTTTGTTACTAGAGGATTTTGAAGTCGCATTTCCCAATGTACGAACTCGGGTTGTTATCCCCATGCGTGAATCATCAGCCCAAAGAGTTGATGACAGGATTAAAACTCTTATTCAATCAGATAGTACCCACTACAGTAGAAACTACAATAGTGGTATCTGGAGTACCATCAATTATATCCGTAGTATTGGGGAAGGCATGGCTATGATTGATCTCACAGGTCTCAAGACAGAACCTGTACTTTTCGGGATTCGCGGTATTCCTGATGCAGCTCCACTTGATATATACTTTGAAGAATCCCTGCGTGACTTTTCCAATAATCGAGGTTCAGAATATCGCGGACCCCGTAGCTTCTTTTTTGAAGCTCAATCTACTCTCCGGAATTCTCATAAATACAAAGAATACGAATTGGCTCGCAAGGAACGCGAAAATATAATCTGTAAAGTTTTGTCTTTCAAAGAGGATGTGAAGGAAGTGATCTTGTATGAGGCTGTTGACTGGCTATATAAGCTGCCTTTTGACGATCTTGATTTGACTGGGAATTATTTTATCGAACGATGTGAACCGATTGAAAATGATTAGTTCTCAGCAATTTTTTCTTGCCTAAAAACAATTAGGACAATACTAATTGAATAAAAGGGGAGAAATAGATTTTAATTATTGCGTATTTATAAACTCTTACAAACCAGAATTTACTATGTTAATATGTTTTCTTAAATATTATAAAATCGGTGATTGTTGGACGATATGTCTCACTAGCATGTTGGTTTGTATGTTTTCTTCCTACGGAGAAGCGCAAAATTTAAATTATTCTGAAGAGCCGACTATTATTGAATATGACGTGGATTCGGATTGGCCACATCGGCCTGATAGCATAAGTGAAAGAGGGTATGTTTCTGGAGTGGCTATAGATGACAAGGATCAAATTTGGCTTTTTAAAAAAGGAAAGGACCCAATCCAGGTATATACCTCTGATGGAAAATTTGT
>JBDNGI010000024.1:0-2324 GCA_041689345.1 Halanaerobiales bacterium | reverse complement strand
TTTTGTCTTTCGTGCGAGGCTGAGGCACTTTTAACATTCCCACGGTTAAAATCTGTAAATGCTGGTATATAAAAGTTGCGAAGCGATAGCGGAGCATTAATTTAATGGGTATTGTTACTGCAGATGATATTGTATATGGATACTTAAAAGATGAAGAAAACTCACACCGCTATAGCTTTGTTCAAACAGAATTTTCTTAATCACTTTTTGTCCTTACGTGTGGTGCTGGAGCTTTTTTTAATGTTCATTCATAAAATATTTACCAATGCTTATTTATCTGTTTAAAGTTGTGAAGTGTAGCGGATTAACTCAAATTAATTACATATTTAGAAATGAATTTAAATAAATATAAAGAGGAGTGTATGATATGTCAGGAATGCGTTTGCGATTTCCTCCCAGTCCAACGGGTAGGATACATATAGGGAATATGAGAACTGCTCTCTTTAACTGGCTTTGGGCCAGGAAAAATGAGGGTGAATTAGTTTTAAGGATAGAGGATACAGATCTAGGAAGGTCTACAAGAGAATTTGAAGATATAATTTTAAAGGAAATGAAATGGCTTGGGCTTGACGTTGATGAAGGAGTAGGTCATGGTGGAGAATTTGGTCCATATCGTCAGTCTGATCGAATTGATATATATCAAAAATATGCTGAAAAATTACTTGAGGAAGGCAAGGCATATTACTGTTATTGTTCCCCTGATGAAATAGATGAAATGCGAGAAGAAGCTGCCAGCAAGGGTGAAATGCCCCGTTATAATGGGCGCTGCCGTACTTTGCCCGCAGAGGAAACGGATGAATATAAAAAACAGAGCAGAAAGCCTGTTATTAGATATAGAGTCCCTGATGAGGATAGGGATATTATTATTGATGATAGTATTAGGGGCAAAGTGACCTTCAATAGTAGTGTTCTTGATGATTTTATTATCTATAAATCAGATGATATGCCAACATACAATTTTGCTGTTGTAATCGATGATGCTTTGATGGGTATTACTGAAGTTATCAGGGGAGAGGATCACCTTTCTAATACCCCCAAACAAATACTAATTTATGAAGCCCTGGGTTTTGATATTCCCCGTTTTGCTCACTTACCATTAATATTGGATGAAAATAAGGCCAAATTGAAAAAACGCAGCGATAGTGATGCAGTATATATTGGTGAATATAGAGAAAAAGGTTATCTCCCTGAAGTATTATTTAACTTTTTATCTCTTTTAGGTTGGTCAACCAAAGATGATCAGGAGATTATGTCTCGAGAAGAGATAATATCTCGTTTTGATATAGCGGATGTTAATAAAAGTGCTGCTGTTTTTGATGTGGAGAAACTAAACTGGATGAATGGTAAATATATACGAGAAACGGATCTGGATAAAATAGTTGAGTTATCTATTCCTTATCTCAAGAAGGCAGGTTATATTTCAGAGCAAATATCTAAGGAGAAATATGACTGGTTGAAGAGGGTTGTAGAGGTTGCCAGGACCAAGGTTGACTATCTTTCTCAAATCCCTGAAGAGGCTGGACTATTCTTTGAGGAATTAGAATTTGAGGATAAAGATAAGGCTATTGAGGAGTTTCTGGGGGAAGATGTGGAGCTTGTCTTCACAACCCTTAAGGAAAAACTAGCTGAACTTGAGGATTTTAATCCTGATGCAATCAACAAGATTTTCAATAAAATGAGAAAAAAATTACCAGTTAAGGCTCGGACAATCTACCATCCAAGTAGAGTGGCTTTAACAGGTATGAATTCAGGACCAGAACTAAATCATGTGATTTATATTCTGGGTATCGAAGAGACAAAAAGACGTCTAGATAGCGCTCTTAGTCTGGCTAATAGATAAAACCTACTTTGCATTAGAAAAATAGATTAGAACAAGGACTATATCCGATCTTAGTTTATTGGATATAGTCCTTTTATATTTTATAGTTATTACCTTATCTTACCTAAAGGGAAATCAGCTAATAAATAGAAATTATAATCAATATACAAAGAATTCAGGTTGATCTGAAAATAATATAAATACAATCAGAGAGGAAAAGGGCTACTATATGACTAAATATAAATCGTTTCAATTTGTTTTAGTACTTATAATTGCTATTTTACTATTTAACACTTTGTTTTCTACACCAGTTTTTGCTGATTCTAGTGATCTTTTTAGTAGGGAAAACTTAGTTACGCTGGTTAAAGGTATTGCTTCCATTTATTTATTGAGTAGGGCTAATTCTTTAATATCAGAGAATAATAATTCTCAAACAACTGTTGTAAATCAAAGCCCTATAGATTTTAGAGCTCAATCTCAAATTGATGGGGAAATAATACTTCTT
>JBDNGI010000023.1:0-2673 GCA_041689345.1 Halanaerobiales bacterium | reverse complement strand
TATAGATCTTGTTGGAGGTATCGGAAGAGATAGAATTGCAGTTAAATATTTAGCTGAAAATAATTTATGTGATGGAATCGTATCAACTAAGTGTAACATTATTAGTGCAGCTAAAAGGGTAGGCTTAATGGCAATTCAACGTCTTTTTCTCTTGGATTCGGCGGCTTTGAAAACAGGAGAATACCTTTTAGAAAAAAACAAGCCAGATGCAGTAGAAATATTACCTGGAATTGCAGCACCATATTTTATAGATCATATTAAACATAAACTAAAATGTCCTATAATAGCTGGTGGTTTGATTACAAAGAGGGAAGAAGTGGAGCAACTCGTAAATAGAGGTGTATTTGCTGTTTCTACAAGTAATCCAGAGTTATGGGATTGGTGATTAAAATTTAAATATTATGCAGGTATTTTTTTATTAATAAAAAATTATACAAATTGCTTATAATATCTACATAGTCTTGAGGAGGAATAAAAAATGGATTATTTTAAAAGGAGTAAAGTAAAGGATATTTTATACAAAAATGTAGCAAAAGATAATTATCAAGATGTAATTGTATTAGGTTGGGTTAGAACTAAAAGGGTCTCAAAAAACATAGCATTTCTAGAAATAAATGATGGTAGCAGTCTAAATAATTTACAGGTGGTTATCCTTGAACCTGGAAAATTTCCATTAGATGATATAAATACCGGTGCTAGTTTAAAAATAACTGGTTATCTGGAAGAATCCCAGGGTAATGAACAGAGCATAGAAATGAAAGCAGAAGAAATTATCATTGTGGGAGATGCACCTACTGATTATAACTTACAAAAAAAACGCCACAGTTTCGAATTTTTAAGAGAAATAGCTCATTTGCGGGCACGAACTAATACTTTCGGAGTGGTAAATCGGTTCCGTAGTAAAATGGCTAATGCTATTCATGAATATTTTCAAAACAAAAACTTTAATTATATACAGACACCCTTAATTACTACAGGTGATGCTGAAGGTGCAGGTGAGTTGTTTCAAATAACTACACTTGATTTACTCAATCTTCCCAAGACAGATGAAGGAAAAGTTGACTATAGAGAAGATTTTTTTGCAGAAGAAGCAGGATTGGCTGTTAGTGGACAACTTGAGGCAGAAATTTTAGCTACTGCAATAGGTGATGTGTATACATTTGGACCAACTTTTCGGGCTGAAAATTCTAATACAACAAGACATGCATCAGAGTTCTGGATGATTGAACCAGAAATGGCTTTCTGTGAATTGGATGAGATGATGGATGTAATTGAAGATTTCATAAAATTTCTCTTTGAATATGTTTTGGAAAATGCAAAAGAAGAGATGGAGTTTTTTAATAAATGGATTGATAAAGGAAGAATTAAAATACTTGAAGATATAATCAATGCTGAATTTGGTCGAGTAACATATACAGAAGCCATTGAAATACTAGAAGGAGCAGATGAAAAATTTGAATATCCAGTAGAATGGGGTATTGATTTACAATCAGAACACGAACGTTATTTGACAGAAGAATATTTTAAGAAGCCGATTATGGTTACTGATTATCCTAAAGGAATTAAGGCCTTTTATATGAAGGTTAATGATGATGACAAGACTGTACGTGCAGTAGACTGTTTAGTTCCACAGATTGGTGAAATAATCGGAGGAAGCCAGAGGGAAGAGAGATATGATGTCTTATTAGATAGAATGAAGGAACAAAACATGAATATCGAAAAATATCAGTGGTTCCTTGATTTACGGAAATATGGAACTGTACCACATTCAGGATTTGGACTAGGTTTTGAAAGAATTCTTATGTATATCTCCGGGATGAGTAATATTAGAGATGTTATTTCTTTCCCAAGAACTCCCGGTAATGCGAAATTCTAATTAATTTCAACGCGATACTAAAACTCCTTTAGACAAGCAGATGTCTAATTAGAAGAGGACAGTGCAGCTAAGATTCAGATGTGGGGAACAAACTTCATCTGAACCATATTCTTTATCTCATCGGGAGGTATATTATGACCAGGTATATTGAAAAAATTAGCATAATAACTTTATTTTTATTAATTATTTTCTCACTTAATATATCAAATAATATTATCGCTGAGGAAAATTATAATAATAAAGATATTGATGGTGGAATTTCAATTGATGATTATAAAAGTCAAAAATTAGTTGAAGATAGTTTTCCTTTGATTATCTATGGAGGAGAACCAGAAGGTATTTCTGCTACAATAAGTGCTGCGAGAAGTGGTATAAAGACATTATTAATATTACATAGAGATAAGCCTGGAGGTTTAATGACATATGGTGGTCTTAATTTTCTAGATATAAATAATGCACCTGATGGAAAGAATCTTAATAAAGGCCTTTTTGCTGAATGGCATAAAAATGTTGGTGGTAATATTAGTTTTTCCATAGAAAAAGCTACTGAAGTCTTTGAAAAGATGCTTGCTGCGGAAGAAAATATTACAATAATTAGAAATTCAAATTTAATATCAGTAGCAAAAAAAGATAAGCTTATAAAGTCAATTATAATTGAAACCAAAAATGGAAAAAAGGAATTTCAGGCTGAGTATTTTATAGATGCAAGTCAGGATGCAGATTTTGCTGTAAGTGCAGGTGCTCCTTATTTTCTTGGTGGGGCTGATGTTGGTCTTCCTGATAGGCATATGGCTGTT
>JBDNGI010000022.1:0-1985 GCA_041689345.1 Halanaerobiales bacterium | reverse complement strand
GATGCTAATGAACAAGAAATCGAAAAGTATAGTAGAGAAAATGGAATGTCATTTTTATTAGAAGATGGCATAAGTAAATTCAAAGAGGGTATTACCTCTTATGAAGAATTAGTTCGAGTTCTAGCATAGGGGTGTAGAGATGGAATTAATGGAATTATTTAAAGCAGTTGTCAGTGATGACGATATATCTGATCTTCATCTGACTGTTGATATGAAACCGGTAGTCAGAAAGAATGGGGAATTACAGGCCTTTGAGGCTTATCCTGAAAAAATTGATATAGATAAGCTGAGAGAGATCAATCAGACAGTCATGGATGAAGAACAGTTGGAGATATTTGAGGAAAAGGGTGAGCTTGATTTTTCTTATAGTATTCCTGAACTTGCTCGTTTTAGGGTGAATGCCTATCACCAGCGTGGTTTTACTTCACTTGCTTTAAGGATAATACCTACCCAAATACCCACAGTAGATGAACTCGGTCTACCGGATATATTAAAAAAACTTGCTATGCAGCGTAAAGGATTGGTACTCACTACAGGACCTACTGGTAGTGGTAAATCAACTACCCTGGCAGCTATGATTAATGAAATAAATGTCACACAAAATTCACATATTCTGACACTTGAAGATCCGATTGAGTATCTTCATAAACATAAAAAATGTATTGTACATCAGCGTGAAGTAGGCGTAGATACCCAAAATTTTGCCAATGGCTTACGAGCTGCACTACGGCAGGATCCTGATGTCATCTTAGTAGGGGAGATGAGAGATTTAGAGACAATATCTATAGCCCTGGAAGCGGCTGAGACAGGCCATTTAGTCTTTGCTACTTTACATACTAGTGATGCACCTAGTACAATTGACAGGATTATCGATGTCTTTCCAGCACATCAACAGCAGCAGGTTAGAATTCAGCTATCTTCTGCACTTAATGGGGTTATTTCTCAACAACTACTGCCCAAAAAAGGTGGTAGTGGCCGTGTAGCTGCCATTGAGGTTTTAATTGGTACAGCCGCTGTCAGGAATATCATTAGAGAAGGAAAGAGCTCTCAACTGGAAACGACTATGCAGACAGGTGCAAAATATGGTATGATCGTTTTAAATAATTATTTACTTAATTTATATAAAAAAGGATTAATAGATAAGGAAATGGCAGTAAGTCGTTCTAGCAATCCTGACTATATTAAGAAAAGATTAACTTCCAGTAGATAATTAAGAATATTATAAGATGATACTGGAACATTTAAGCTATTAAGCTGATCTGGAGGATGATATATGGCTCCTTTCTTTCAATATGAGGCCAGAAACAAGGCTGGTGAAAAGATAACAGGCAAACTTGAAGCTGACAATTCTACTCAATTAGCTAAACAATTGAAGAATCAAGATTATTATGTCACTTCCATTACAGAAAAAAGGAAAGAAATAGATATTGGTAAATTTCTAAAATTGGCCAAAAAAGTAAAGTTAAAAGATATTGCTATTTTCAGTCAACAGTTTTCAGCAATGATTGATGCAGGAATGAATCTGGTAGAGGCTCTTAGTATTATGCAGGAACAGACCGATCACTCAAGATTAGAAGAAGTGATCGCTAATCTACAGGAAGATGTAGAGGCAGGGAGTAGTTTATTTGATTCTATGAAAAAATATCCAGATGTTTTTCCTAACCTGTTTTGTCAGATGGTTAAAACTGGTGAATCAGGTGGTGTGTTGGATCGGGTCTTGAATGAACTGGCAGTACACTATGAAAAACAGGCTGAAATAAATGGTAAAATTAAGGCAGCACTATATTACCCTGCTACAATAGTGGCTGTTGCTATAGTAGTTGTTATCTTTCTTATTACAAATGTTGTACCGACTTTTACCAGTTTGTTTGCATCTAATGGTGCTCTGCTGCCGTTACCGACAAGGATTTTATTAGCTACAAGTGGATTTATGCAAAATTATTGGTGGCTGATCTTACTTGGCCTTGGTTTTATATTTGTTTTAT
>JBDNGI010000021.1:0-3414 GCA_041689345.1 Halanaerobiales bacterium | reverse complement strand
ATAATGCCCTTGACTTTGATGATTTAATAATGAAGACAGTGGAATTATTCAATAAATATGAGCACGTAATAAATTATTATCAAGATCGATTTAAATATATCTCTGTAGATGAGTATCAGGATGTTAATACTGCACAGTATCAGTTGGTTCAGCAGTTGGCAGGAAAGTATAGAAATCTCTGTGTTGTAGGTGACCCAGATCAGAGTATCTACGGCTTCAGAGGTGCTGATATTAGAAATATTCTTAATTTTGAACAGGACTATCCTGATGCTAAAATAATTAAATTAGAACAAAATTACCGTTCAAAAGAAAAAATATTAAAGGCAGCAGATAGTGTAATATCTAAAAATCTTTCTCGCAAAGAAAAGACTCTCTGGACAGATTTAGGAGAGGGGAGTGATTTAAGATATTACCAGGCCTTTAATGACAAAGATGAAGGTAATTATGTCTGTAAAAATATAAAGGAATTAATTGAAAAGGGTTATCAATACAAGGATATTGCAATTCTATATAGAACAAATGCCCAATCTCGTTCTCTGGAGGATTCACTGGTTAAATATGCTATACCTTATCAGATTATCGGTGGTGTACGTTTTTACGATAGAATGGAAATAAAAGATATTATCTCATACTTGCGGGTGATATACAATCCTGATGATGATATAAGTCTATTACGTGTAATCAATAAGCCGCGAAGGGGTATTGGTGATGGTACTACTGCTAAACTAGCTTCATTCGCTGAAACAAGAAATATCAGTCTTTATGATGCCTGTTTAAGGGCTAGAGAGATATCAGCATTAGGAACAGCATATCAAACCAGGTTATTAGAATTTATCACTCTTATGGAGGAGTTTAAGGTTGCCTGCCGGGACTTATCTGTAGATAAGTTAACTCAAAAGGTTCTTAATGAAACAGCATACCAGGAAAGTCTGTTAGCTGAAGGATCTATAGAAGCACAGACCAGATTAGAAAATATACAGGAACTTTTTTCGGTTATGGAAGAATTTTGTAATGAAGATGGTGAAAACTCATTATCAGCATTTCTGGAAGAGATAGCTCTGGTTGCAGATGTAGATAACATGGATGAATCTATAGACTATATTACATTGATGACCTTTCATTCTGCCAAGGGATTGGAGTTTCCAGTAGTATTTATGGTCGGTATGGAGGAGGGGATTTTCCCTCACGCTAATTCTATGTTTGAAGAGGATGGTTTAGAAGAAGAGAGACGTTTATGTTATGTTGGAATTACTCGCGCTATGAAAGAATTATTTTTAACTATGGCCCAGGAAAGATTTCGTTTTGGAGAATATCAGTCCTATCCGCCATCACAATTTTTAAAAGATATTCCTGATGATCTTTTTGCAGGGCCTTCTATAGAAGAAGATGGTGAATTAGATCTAGATTTTGGTGATTTTAATGATTTCGATGATGATTTTAACGAGCTAGACAAAAATAATGTAAAACCTTCTACACCAAAATATGAAGTCGGACAAAAGGTATATCATCCTAAATGGGGTGTGGGAAGTATCATTGATATAGAAGATGATAGAGGTCTGCAGTTAAAGATTAAATTTTCTAGTGGTAAGCCAAAGAAATTATTGGCTGAATTTGCCCCAATAAAGAAAGTATAATAAGAGAGGTTTACCTTAGTTGTTCCAAGGGAAAATATCTGAATAAGTCCGTTACCGGAGAATACGAACAAATGTTTAATTTTTTATTGTAATTCCTACATAATTATGTTATAATATTAGTATAATTAATAAAAAGGGGCGATTATAATGGAAGATAAGATGGATCAACTCCTTACTGGATTCTATGACTTCAAGAAAATGATGGAAAGCAGGTTTGACACTCTAGAAAGCAGATTTGATAGTTTAGAAAGCAGGTTTGACTCTCTAGAAAGCAGATTTGATAATTTGGAAGGTCGGTTTAATAGTTTAGAAAGTAGATTTGATATTCTGGATAATAGAGTAGATAACCTGGAAAATCAAATGAATAAGAGATTTGATAAGTTAGACAAGCAGTATAAAAGCTTTATGAAAGATTTAAGGACAACAAGACGCATGGCTGGAGAAAACATGAGAGACGTGGAAGACCTTGATGAAAGAGTAGAAAGTCTAGAGGCATCTTAGTCTTTCTAGTCATACTTATTCGGGTATTAGTGGTACTTAAACCTACTTTTAGAATCTTGATTCTTAGTAACACATTTTATATTAATTATAGTAGTTTATATATATATAGATATAAGACCTAACATGCCGGCGTTTGCCGGTTTTTTGTTTGACTTTATTATTCAATAAACGTATAATTAATATTAAATTGGTAATAGATAAAACTTGTTTTAGATAGGTATTTAACTCCAAAATGGAGGTGCAAATTATTGGCTGAAAAAGAAATTGTAGAAAAGATAAATAAACTACGTGAAGAAATACGTCAACATGAATATAAATATCATGTACTGGATTCTCCAGAAATATCAGATGCTGAGTTTGACCGCTTAATGCGAGATTTAGAGAAACTGGAAAAACAGTATCCAGAGTTAGTTACTTCTGATTCACCCACTCAAAGAGTTGGGGGAGAGCCTTTAGATAGTTTTGAAAAGGTAGAACATACTTCACCTATGCTCAGTCTTAGTAACGCTTTTGATGATGGTGAGCTCAGGGATTTCGCTAATAGAGTTTATAAATTAGCAGGGACTCGTGAAATTGAATTTGTTATCGAACATAAAATAGATGGTTTGTCTGCTATACTTACATACGAAAATGGACTGCTAACTATTGGGGCAACCCGTGGTAATGGTGTCATAGGTGAGAATGTTACAAAAAATATTAAAACAATTAAATCAGTTCCTTTAGGTTTACAAGAAGAAATATCTGCTGAGATCCGTGGAGAAGTATATATTAGTAAAGCAGACTTTGAAAATATAAATGAAAAAAGATTAGACCTGGAAGAAGAACCCTTCGCGAATCCTCGTAATGCTGCTGCAGGGTCTATTAGACAATTGGATTCCCGTATCGCGGCAGAGCGTTCTCTATCAATGTTAGCATATGACCTGGTAAATGCGGAAGAAGAACAGTTTGATTCACATACAGAGGCAATGGAATTTTTGAAAGAAATGGGTTTTAAGGTTAATTGGTATCATAAGTGTAATAATATTGAAGAAGTAATTAGCTTGTGTACGGAATGGACAAAAAAGAGAGATGACTTACCTTACGAAATAGATGGACTAGTCATTAAAGTAAATGACTTATCATTAAGGGAACAGTTAGGTAGTACTGCTAAAAGTCCACGTTGGGCTATTGCTTTTAAGTTTCCTGCCCAACAAAAAACGACTGTTGTGAAAGATATTATTATATCTGTTGGTCGGACTGGTGCTCTAACACCAACAGCTGTTCTTGAACCTGTTCACTT
>JBDNGI010000020.1:0-9840 GCA_041689345.1 Halanaerobiales bacterium | reverse complement strand
TATTTATTTTTTTTTTATCTATTATAGCGCCTATCTCATTTTTAATTGCTGTTTGTAAATTAGCTATATTTATATTCTTATCTACAAATATTGAGTCATTTACTGCGCCTTTTTTAGAAGTCCTGGCTTTATTCTTTAGATTTACTAAATCATCCAGAATATTTACTTGCTTGCTGTCCTGTTTTGAAGCAATCTTATTGTCAATCTTTCCTGAAGATTTATTACTAAGGGCTAATTGCAATTGTAACAGCCTGGACTGCTGAGTTCTAAAGTCATTACCCGAAATTCCCTGGGCTTTTTTCGTACTCATATTCTCCAGTTTTGAAAAATGCTCTACTAAGTCAGTTAGATTTGCTTTTGTAGGTGTTTTTTCTTTTAAAGACTGCTCCGATTGGTTTCTAACCGCTAAATGATCCAGGGGATTATTATTCTTATTTCCAGATAAATTATTATCCTTAATATTATATTCAGCCTTAATAGCTTCCTCCACTAAATCACTTATCTTCTTTTGATCAAAGCTAGAAATTTTGAAATCTAGATCATTATTAGCCAGTTTTAACTCCTTCAATAACTCCCTAAGACCCTCTAATGAATTACTATCATCTGCAAAAATGCCTGCCCTTATATTCTTATCAGACAGGTTATCCTGATTCTGATTAAAAAGCCCATTCTGTAAATCACTTGTAGCTGCCTTACCTTCATTAGGGAAGTCACCCAGGTTATTTTTACTAAGAAAATCTGATATTAAGTTATCTACTGCTTGATCTGTCCTAAACTGTGAATTGTTACTAGATTTTCTCTTTGATGACGATAGTTCTGATCCCAATAGTATCTTCAAAGAATTAATTTTTCCCTTCAAACTAGCTTCATCAATTATAGTTTCAGCTTTAGTATCTAAATGTTTAGCAAAACCATTACCATTCAAATTTACTAGTTGCAAAAGTCTCAATATATCTAATTCATTTAAACCTGCTGCCTGTAAATTGTCAGATTCCAGTAGTTTCTTTAGTTCCACTTCTGTAAGTCCAGCAAATTTTTTGCTAAGCTTTTCTGCAGTGTCCTTTTCTGATGAGGCACCACTGTTAAGCGTTTTACTAAGCAATGTTACTTTAGTAAATATTGAATTGAAACTCTCTTTTGATGAAGGGGTTTTATTAACATTATTCCTTCTAAGATTACTATTGTCTTCATTTGTAATCATTGTTCCAAATGCAGCTTTTATTACTCTCACCTCCTTTCAAATTAGTATTTATATAGGGCATATAATAAGAGTTTTTCCTGCTGCAAGAAACATTTTGTAAATATACTAAACCTTATCTGTTCTCCTATCAGTATTAATGAAAGTTTACTGAATAGCTTTAGAATATCTAGCTGCTTCCTCTGCAGGAAGTGAAGTCAATATTTCAGCGGCTTTTCCTTCTTTTAAGTTAGTCAATATATCAATGACCATATCATCATCCAAGGAAAGGAATATTTCAGCAGCCTTTTCTGCATCCATCTCCCCATATATTTTAACTAATTTATTAATTCTCTCTTCTTCACTAAGTTTGTTATCGCTGAGAACCGCCAACTCATCCTCTAGCTCTTCAATTCTGTCCCCTTGCTCTTCAATAGTTTTTCCCGCTGCTCTATACTGTCTTTGTAAGATATCTCTTTCTTCTTTGATTTCTACAATTTCCTTATTAAGTTCATCCAGGTTACTGGATACCTGAGTATAAGCCTCATTAGTTGTAACATATTCTTTTAAAAATGGAGTGCTGGTTATTATATCCTCACCCCAGGCCTTAACAGAAACTACACCAAAACTATTCAAAATCCAAATTCCTGCTATAAAAACTAATAAAATTAATAATATATATAAGAAAGCCTTCATTTGTTAATTATACCCCCTTATGCCCTGTGTTCTATTACCTATCTCATCTAAAACCTTTTGTTCCTTAAGTAACATTTCTTTATAATAGCGTTTATAATTTTTTTCTTTTAATTTTTCTAATACCTCTCGCTTTTTCCTTTTTTCCAGGAAATCCCCCCTAACAAGACGGACTTCTTCTTGTTGGGCCAATAGGCTTTTTTCACTATCTTTGATATTTTGGCGATTTATCTGAATAAATTTTCTATAAAGCATATTTTCTTCCAGTGTTATTCCTTCATTATTCCTTAAATATTGGTAAAGATCATTCTGCTTATCCTGCAAACTTAAGATTTCCTCTTTAATATTTCTTTCTTTTTCTTGAGCCTCTATTAGAAGGTTTTGAGCCTGATCTTCTTCTAACTGCCTTACTTCCAATACTTTATTCAGCTTGAATTCGAATTTTTTCATTTTTTCTCACTCCTGAATAAAGAATGTTCACACTTGATTCACACTACTTTACGACCGGAATAATTATTATTCTGCCGCTTGTCGTTCACTACGCCTCCTACTTCGTTCACTATCGGAAACAGCCCTCCGTCGTCCATGACTCCAGTCTGTTTTGACGCAAGTCGATTCGCTAATACTGGCCTCAACCCTGCGTTTATAATGGGAGAGGGCAGTGCAAGAGTCGCTATATAAAAATAATCATTCCTAAGTTAAAACATATCTCACTGAACAATTGTCTTAAGGTGGTTGACTGCTTCATCTAATTCAACTTTTTCCTCTATTCCCTGTTGCAGATAATCTCTCATATCTTTTATTTTTGCAAGGGCTCTATCTACGGCTGGATTACTGCCAGCTTGATAGGCACCTATATTTATTAAGTCTTCAGCTTCCCTGTAATCTGATAACATACGTTTAAACTCACCTGCTGCCTGTTGGTGTTCCTGAACAGCAATTTCTGTCATCACCCTACTTACACTATCTAACACATCTATAGCAGGATAGTGATTCTTAGCGGCTAAATCCCTGGATAGTCCTATGTGACCGTCTAATATACCCCTAACTGTATCGGATATAGGTTCATTAAAGTCATCACCCTCTACTAGAACAGTATATAAGGCGGTTATAGCTCCACTTTCGTTAGTTCCTGTCCTTTCAAGGAGCTTGGGGAGTTCTGCAAAGACAGATGGTGGATATCCCCTGGTCGCTGGCGGTTCCCCTACTGCTAAGCCGACTTCTCGTAAAGCCATCGCCACCCTGGTAACTGAGTCCATCATCATTAAAACATTAAGGCCTTGATCACGGAAGTATTCTGCGATAGCTGTTGTTACATGAGCCGCTTTAACCCTGACTAAGGCTGGCTTATCAGAGGTTGCTACAACTACTACAGAGCGCTTTAATCCCTCTTCACCCAGGTCTCTTTCAATAAAGTCTTTTACTTCACGGCCCCTTTCGCCAACTAATCCTATTACATTGATATCCGCCTCGGTATTTCGAGCTACCATGCCCATCAATGTACTTTTACCTACACCACTACCGGCAAATATACCAACTCTTTGACCACGGCCACAGGTCAATAGACCATCTATACACCTGATTCCCAGACTTAAAGGTTCTTTTATGCGTTCCCTCATCAAAGGATCTGGTGGTGCTGCCATTACCGGTACTTCAGTAAAGCCAGACTGCATCCTACCATTCTTCTGTAGGGGTTTACCCAGCCCATCAAGAATCTGACCTAGTAATCCATGCCCAACCTTCACTTTAAGCTTTTCTCCAGTTGCAACAACACGGGCCCCAGGGTTTATACCTTCCATTTCACCTATAGGCATTAATAAGACCCTGTTATTATCAAAACCAACTACCTCAGTAGTTATGGTTTTAGTAGCTGTTTTTATTAAACAAATTTCTCCAATACTGGCCTGCGGCCCCTCTGATTCTATGATCAGACCTACCACTCTTTTAATACGGCCAAAATTACTTGTAATTTCAAAATCATCAATTTTATTAGTTAAAGAACTCAGGTCAATCTTTTTCATTAAAACCTGCCCCTTTTAATAGCTCACGCTCCAATAGATTTAACTTATTTTCTATAGTGGCATCTTTACCACCAAAGTTAGTTTCTATAATGCAATCTCCTGGCTTTAAGTTATTATCACCAACAAAATTGATAGTCTGTTTCATAAACTCTGATTCAATTTCTTCTACATTAATATACTGCAGTATTTGTCCATCTATGTATATGGTTAGCTCCTCTATATCTGTTAATACTTTTAACATATCAAAAACTATCTCGTTTATTAGTTCAGGCTTCAATTTCATTTGAGTACCAATTATTTTATTTGATATCTGTACTGCCATACTAATAAGATCGGCCTGTAAATCTTCAATACTATTATCTAACTCATTCTTTGTAGTCCTAATAATATTATCGAACGATTCAAGTAAAATCTTAAGTTCATCAAGGGTTTTTTTCTCTCCTTCTTGAGCGCCTTTTTCAAGACCCTCTTGATATCCCTTTTCAAATCCCTTTTGATAGGCTTCCTCTGTCTCTTGATCCAGTTTATTTTTAATATTTTTCGCATCTTTTTCGGCTTCTTCTATAATTGCAGCAGCTTGAGCTTTAGCCTTAAAAATTATTTCATCAATAAGTTCTGTCTCATCTTCTGTTAAATTATCACTATTTACCTCTCTTTCTTGAGAAGATTCTTCCGCTAAATGCTTACTCTTTTTGAGATAGTTGTTCTCTTCCAAATTATATTCACCTGTTATTTGAGAAGCCTTAATAACTTTAGACAATTATCTCACTCTCCCCTCCTCTAGCGACTACAATCTCTCCACTATCTTCCAATTGTCTTATGACATTAACTATACGCTGTTGGGCTTCCTCTACTTCACGTAGCCTAACTGGCCCCATAAATTCAATATCCTCTTTCAACATCTCAGCAGCCCTCTTGGACCTATTGCTCATGATTTGATTTTCCACATCATCACTAGCAGTTTTCAAAGCAAGGGCAACATCATGGGTATCAACTTGACGCATTACTAGCTGTACAGCCCTTTCATCAAGTAGCATAATATCTTCAAATACAAACATACGCTTCCTGATCTCTGCAGCTAGTTCTGGATCCTCTTCTTCCAACTGGTCTAGGATATTCTTTTCAGTTCCCCTATCAACAGAGTTTAAAATGTTAACAATAGATTCAACACCACCAGTACTAGCATATTCGTTTGTAACAACAGCTGATAATTTCTGTTCCAGGATTGCCTCAACATCTTTTATAATATCTGGAGAAGTCCTATCCATGATAGCAATACGACGGGATACATCTGCTTGTATATCCTGAGGTAATGCGGAAAGAACCTGGGAAGCGTGATCAGCGTCGAGATAAGCCAATACCATAGCAATAGTCTGCGGGTGTTCACCTTGAATAAAGTTTAGTAATTGGGCTGGGTCTGTCTTTCGAATAGCATCAAAGGGTCTAACCTGCAAAGTAGCTGTAAGCCTTTCTAAGATGTCGTTAGCCTTTTCCTCACCAACCGCCTTATTTAAGACATCACGGGCATACTCTATTCCACCCGTATTTATATAATCCTTAGCTTCTAAAAGCTGATGGAATTCTTCTAATATATCATATTTCATATCTGGATTAACACTCTGCATATTAGCAATTTCCAGTGTTAACTCCTCTATTTCCTGATCACTTAAATGTTTGAAAATTTTGGCAGAAAGATCTGATCCGAGTGCTGCCAATAGTACGGCTGCTTTATTTTTTCCTTTCATCCTTCTGAGCATAATACCGTCCTCCTACTATCAATCCTCTTGCAACCAACTCTTTAATAATTGCGCAACATCTTCAGGTTTATCTGAGACGGTTTTCGCTACACTTTCACGTAGTCTTTTTCTTTCTTTTTCTTCTTTGCTTAGCCCTTTAGTTGCTGCAACCTCATCTTCAAGGTCTTCATCAACCATATAATCAATCGCTTTGCCCGGTATGACATCTTCACTAACGGGTTCCATAGAACCTTTCATCATTCTAAACAAAATAAAGAATAAAATAAATACAAAAATTATAAGTCCTGCATATAAATATGTCCTATTTCTCCCTGCCTCCAATGCAGCAGCTTCCACTTGTGCCATCTCTTCTTCAAGACTATTATCAAAGGCTAAATTTGTAACAGTTACAATGTCACCACGTTCTGTATTAAAACCGATAGCTGTCTGTACTACATTCTGGATTTTCTCTATATTTTCCTCATCAAGGCCTTCATTAACTACAACAGCAACCGAGATACGTTCAAGTTCACCAGGTGCATAGACGTGGCGTTCAATTTTTTCATTAATCTCATAATTTGTTACTATATCTGAACTTTCATACTGTCCATTATCGCCTTCACCCTCTACATTTTGATATTGAGGTATATTAGAGTTAGTTCCAGGGACCCCCCCCTCACTAGCTGAACCCTGATATGATTCACTTCGTTCTTGTCTACTTCTTACTATACCTTCATCACCAACTACTGGCGTATATTCCTTACTTTCAACTTCACGCTGATCAAAGTTTAGCTTTGCCTTAACCTGTATTGTATAATTATCTGGTCCTAATACCTTTGTTAATAAGGTTTTTAAATCCTGTCTTAAACCCTCAGCAAAATTTCTCTCTATTTCAAATTGGTTCATAGTAATTTGACTATTTAAAGAACCATCACCAGCATCTGCACTGCTTGCTAACAGGTTGCCATCAGTATCTATTATAGTAACATTATTAGGGTCAAGACCCTGAACACTACTTGCCACCAAATTGGCAATAGCCCTAACCTGATTTTCTTGCAATCTATAACCTGGTAAAATCCTTAATAAAACCGATGCTTCAGCGGCTTGTTCTTCTTCAGCAAAAATACTCTCTCTAGGTGCTGTTATCTGAACCCTGGCATAATCTACAGCATTTACACCCTGTATCGAACGACTCAGTTCACCACCTATTGCCCTATAAAAATTTACCCTACGCTCAAAATCTGTAGTTCCAAAACTACTTTGGTCAAATATTTCAAAACCTACAACTCCCTGTGACGGTAAACCCTCTCCAGCCATCTGCAATCGTGTTGGATATACAACATCTGAAGAAACAAGTATTGTTCTACCCTCGTTCTCAAGGCGGTACGGTGTGCCATTTTCTTCTAAACTCTGGACAATAGCATTGGCATCCCTTGCTTCCAGATTGCTAAAAAGAACTTGAAATTGGGAGTTACCAGTTAATGTCACCATAAAAATCAAGGCTAAAATAACCCCAATTACACCAGCAACAATGATAACCCTGGCACTTGTGGATAACTTACCCCATAATTCTTTAAATTGTTGGATAAATGGTTTTAACCATTCAAACATAATAAAACCTCTCTCAGTTCAATTAGTATGACTATTGTCCCAATCGTAAATCTTTAAGATATATTTACTTGAAACAGACTATTAATTATTCAACTTTAAATTTCATCTTAATTGAATTTCTAATTTAAATTTATATTTGCAAACGCATAATTTCTTTATATGCTTCCATTACTTTCTTCTGAATAGCTAAAGTCAGATTAAGGGCCACTTTAGCATTTTCAGTAGCAATAGTAACCTCATGTATATTATCAATTTTCCCTAAAGCAAAGGCCTCAGAGACTTGGTCTGCTTCTTTTAAAGACTGGTTAGTATCAAGGAGATTATTCTTTAACATATCTACAAAGGAACCTGCCTCACTGGCTGCAGATTTTTTTTCATTATTAAGTTCATTCCCAATAGAAAAACTAAAATTACTATTAATTGGGTTAATCATCATTTATTCACCCTCTATCCTCGGCCAATTTCAAGAGCCTTCATGGCCATACTTTTAAAAGTATTTAAAGCAGTCACATTAGCTTCATATGCCCTTGAGGCATCAATCATATCCACCATCTCAGTAGCGATATCAACATTAGGCATTTCAACAAACCCATCCTGATTAGCATCTGGGTGATTTGGATTATGAATCAATTGAAAAGGCTTGCTATCCTCTACTATTGATGAAATCTCTACACCATTACCCTGCCTGAAATCAATCTCATCTTTGAGCATAGCAGAAAATGGTTTTGAGCCTCTCGCTTTAAATACAGGCATCTTTCTGCGGTAGGGCCCACCTTCTTCAGTCCTTGTAGTATCAACGTTAGCAATATTGTTAGCTATAATATCCATTCTTTTCCTCTGGGCAGTCATACCTGAAGCACTGATATTAAAACTACTAAACATTATTACCTACCCCCTTTATCAATCGTAGTATTTAGAAATTTAAAACGATCACTTACCTGTTGTATCATGGTATTATAGTAGATATTATTCTTTGCCATTTCAGCCATTTCATTTTCTATATCCACATTATTACCATCATTTCTATTACTGGTATTAGACATATGTATTCTCTTGAATGGTTTATCACTCTTTGAAAAATTTATATGACCATTATCAGTAGTACTAAGGGATAAACTTTTCCCATGATTATATTGTTTACTCTCTTTTTCCAGGGTTGAGACAAAATCAACATCCTGCCTTTTATAATCAGGGGTATTAACATTTGATATATTATTAGCCAGTAATTTCTGCCTAAGACTAGATCCATCAAGTCCTTTACTCAAGAAATTAATAAAAGAATTCATTTTGTCACCTTCCCATAAAATAATTATATTGGTAAATATTAGTTTTATAAGTCTAATTATAATATTTCGCCAAAAGTAGCAATTTACCTGCTTTTTTTCCAAATTTCTTAAAAGCTAAACAATCTTTTTAATAGCTTCCAGTACCCTGGCCTCTTTAAATGGTTTAACAATAAAATCTTTAGCACCGGCTTCAATGGCTTCAATTATCATTTTTTGCTGACCCATAGCACTACAAACTATTATCTTAGCAGCAGTATCAGTCTTTTTGATAGCCCTAATCGCTTCCAAACCATCCATCACAGGCATTGTAATATCCATTATTACAATATCTGGTTTTAAATCTTGATACATCGTAACTGCTTCCTGCCCATTTTGTGCTTCACCTACAACTTCATAAACATCCTTAAGGATATTTTTTAGGTTCAATCTCATAAAAGCAGCATCATCAACAACCATAACTCTTTTCACCTGCGTCTCCTCTTTTTTATCCCTTTTAACCTTATTAAATATAATTCTCTATTTTGTACGTAATTCCTGCATAAAAACAAGAATTTTAAGTAATAGAGACAAAATTTTAGCTTAACACCATAATTAAGACACTCAGTCTACAGATATAGTGGAATATTACATCATTAAAATAGCTGTGAGTGGAATAAAATAATACACTTTCTTCAAATTAAAAAAACCAGACTATTATTAGCTAAAGTCAGGTTTTTCTTTGGATTATACATCTATACAAAGGCTATCTCTGTTTTTAGTTTAAAAAATATACGATTTTTAATTTTTTCGGTTTCTTTAAAACAAGCCCTTTATTTTCAATTATCATCTGGTTGTTATTAATAAAATAGGCTGAATTACCATTTACTTTATCAATAATATCTAAGCCTGCTTTTAAAGAAGGTTTTCTTTTCCCAATGGAGTGACAATCAGATCCAATCAATTGTACCAGGTTCTTTTTAACTAAAATTTCAGCAGTTTTCTTAACCCTTTTTCCATATACTCCTAATAGACTTGATGAATTTACCTGAGCATATGCCCAGTCTTTCTTAATTAACTCATGTAAGGAATTAGGGCTTTTCATTATTTCCATATTCCTTTCAGGATGTGCAATGATTGGCTTGACACCTAAGTGATAAAGGTCATAAAGTATATTTATGAGGTGTGTTGGAATCTTATTTGAAGGCAATTCAAGCAAAAAATATCTACTACCATTAATCATAGTAATAAGTCCATCATCTATATCTTTTCCCAGTCTATCATGGTAATAGACTTCAGACCCTGTTAGTATTTCTATATTAATATTTTCTTTTTCCACG
>JBDNGI010000019.1:0-2907 GCA_041689345.1 Halanaerobiales bacterium | reverse complement strand
TTTGTATGTATAGGTAATTCATGTCGTAGTCAGATAGCAGAGGGATTTGCTAAAGAATATGGTAGTGATGTTCTTGAGGTATATAGTGCAGGAACCAATCCAGCAGATCAGGTAAAACCAAATGCCGTAAAAGCAATGGAAGAAGTTGGGATTGATATAAGTGATCAATATCCAAAATTACTGGAGGATATTTCTGCTGAACTGGATATCCTGATAACTATGGGTTGTGGGGTAGAATGTCCTTATGTCCCATGTAAAATGAGAGAAGACTGGGGGCTTGATGATCCAGTTGGTAAACCTATGGAGGTGTTCAGGGAAACAAGAGCCAGTATTGAGGAAAAAGTAAAAGAATTGATCGAAAAGGCCAGAGAAGGTAATATATAGAGTAATATTTAGCGAAAAATGGCAGTAGCTAAGGAGATTCCTACTGCTTTTCGAAATCTTTAAGGCACTAATAAAGGTATCTTAATGGTGAAATAGTAAATATAAAATTAAAAACAGGAGTGATTTATAATGAAAAATATGGTTATTTTTGAATCAGCAATGTGTTGTTCTACAGGAGTTTGTGGCCCCTCTGTAGATAAGAAACTTTTAAGGATTTCAACTGTACTTGACAATCTAAATAAAAATGGGGTTATGGTGGAGAGATATAATCTTTCAAATAACCCGAGGATATTTGTAGATAATAAGACAATAAATGAACTACTGGAAAAAGAAGGTGCTGATGTACTTCCAGTTACTATGCTTGATGGGGAAGTTGTCAAGAAAAAAGATTATCCTACTAATCAGGAATTCTGTGAATTGCTAGAGGTCCCAGAGAAATTCTTATCAAAGAAGACTGAACCTGAGGGCGGTTGCTGTAGTGGAGACGACTGCTGCTAAAAAAGATAACAATGTTAATTCAACAGCTAGTTATTGACTGGTCTGCAAAACAGAAATTCCAGAACAATTAAAGAATTACATTAATTAGATTAGAATTAGTTTTATTAAATCACACAATATTATGGAGTTGAAATTATGTTTAAAGAGTTTAAAATAGAAAATATTGACTTGACAAAATACTTATTTTTTACTGGAAAAGGTGGGGTTGGTAAGACTTCAACAGCCTGTGCTATTGCCGTTGCTCTGGCCGATCAAGGGATGAAGGTCATGCTGGTAAGTACCGATCCGGCTTCAAATCTCCAGGATGTCTTTGATACCGAGTTAGATAATAAAGGGGTCCATATAGAGGAAGTCCCTAATTTAACAGTGGCTAATTTCAACCCTGAAGAGGCAGCAGCCGAATATAAAGAAAGTGTAATAGGTCCCTATAGAGGTAAATTACCGGAAACAGTCCTGAAAAATATGGAGGAACAACTTTCAGGCTCATGTACTGTAGAAATAGCATCCTTTAATGAATTCTCAGCTTTTATAACAGATGAAAAGGCCGCTGCAGAAGATGACCATATCATTTTTGATACTGCTCCTACCGGCCATACCCTGAGAATGCTGCAGCTTCCTTCAGCCTGGACTAATTTTATAAGTGAAAGCAGCCATGGCGCTTCCTGTCTGGGTCAATTATCAGGCCTTGAAGATAAGAAGGATATCTATAAAAAGGCAGTTGATAACCTTGCTGACAGGGAAAAAACCACTCTTATACTGGTATCACGCCCAGAAGCATCAACTGTACTCGAGGCTGAAAGGGCTTCTATAGAGTTACAGGATATTGGGATAAACAATCAACTTTTAATTATTAATGGTGTTCTACAGGGACATAATGATCATCTTTCAAGTCAAGTATATAAAAAACAACAGATATCACTTAAGAATATTCCGGCCGGTCTGCAGGAACTGGATATTTTTAAAATTCCTTTACGCCCTATAATATCATCGGTATAGAGAACATTAGAGCCTTTTTTAAAAGTAGTAATATAAAGTATAGAAAAGATAATTTAGGTATTAAAGAAATACCAAAATTGGATAGAATAATAAATGACCTGGATAAATCAGATAAAAGAATAATTTTTACGATGGGTAAAGGTGGTGTTGGTAAGACTACTATAGCTGCTGCAATTGCTGTGGCGCTGGCCAGAAAAGGTAAGAAAGTATATCTGACCACTACTGACCCGGCTGCTCATTTACAATATGTAATAAATGAAGGTGAAGGTATAAGCCTTAGTAGCATCGATGAAAAAGAGGAGTTAGCCAGATATAGGAAAGAGGTTTTAAGTCAGGCCAGGGAAACTATGAATGACGATGACCTTGCTTATATAGAAGAGGATCTAAGGTCTCCCTGTACCCAGGAAATAGCAGTTTTTAGAGCCTTTGCAGAGATTGTTAATCGGTCTGAAGAGGAAGTAGTAGTAATAGTTACCGCCCCAACAGGTCATACCCTTTTGTTATTGGAATCAACTGAAAGCTATAATAGGGAGATTGAGCGTACCAAGGGAGATACACCAGAGTCTGTAAGAAAATTACTACCTAAACTTAAGGATGATAACTTAACAGAGGTGATTATAGTAACACTGGCAGAAGCAACTCCCTTCTAAGAGGCAAAGAGGTTCAAAGAAGACTTAGATCGAGCTGGCATCTATAATGAATGGTGGGCTATTAACTCCAGTTATTATGCTGCAGAGACTACTAATGAGATCTTAAAAGCAAAGGCAAGTAATGAAGTTGAATGGATAAAAAGAGTTAAGGAATTATCAAATGGTAATCTTGCGGTAATAAGATGGGTTCCGGATGAGTTAAAGGGTAATAATTTAGATAAAATCTTAGAATAGAATTATATACAGAGCGAAAGTTATCTAGTTATTATAGAAGCCTTCATTCTAGTAGTCCAAAATAATATACCTGGGTATCCACTTTACTGATGTACCCACTATATATCGTGGTTATTGTTTTTGTCATTTACAATGGTATCATATG
>JBDNGI010000018.1:0-15453 GCA_041689345.1 Halanaerobiales bacterium | reverse complement strand
CTCTAATGACATAATAACTGTAGCACCTGTTGTAGTAAAACCAGAAACACTTTCAAAAAATGCATCAATTGGATTTGAAAAAATACCAGCTAATAAAAATGGGAAAGCCCCGAATAATGAAACTAACAACCATCCTAAAGTAACAACAACAAAACCATCTTTATACTGTAAACCATTTTTTGAAAATTTAAATTTCCTTAATACTAATCCACTTAAGGCTGTTATACCCATTGTAATAATAAATACAAAGGCATCTTCCTCATGATAATATAGGCCTATGAATATTGGAAAAAGCATAGAAAAAGCTATTACTTCTAACAAATTACCCAATATATTAAATATAGATTTAAAATTCATTAAGATCCCCTCAATTCATTTTTAAAAAATCCTTATATCATTTATATTTATGTATTTAAAGGATATGCTATGAATTGAGTTTGATTTATCTCAACCTTGATACTAAGAATCCCACTAAATACTAGGTGAGTACCATCAAAGTCTCGAATAAATACGATTATCCAGTATTTTTTATAAAAATATAATATTTAGGGAAAGATTATTATATAACTAGAAATTAAAGGAGCAATAACAATGGATAAATTAAAAGTAGAAAGTCAGTGGAATGGAACTAAAGATATGATGTTGAATATTCCTCACTTTCCTCATCTTCATTCAACACTAGCCGATAAACTGCCTGATTGTTCGAGATATCCTCATCCTTATGAATATTTCCTGGCATCTCTTTGTGGAATAATAACCTTAATTATACATAAGTACAGTGAAGAAAAGTGTATTATTATTACAAACCTATATATAACTATTAATGGTTCATTATCAAATGAAATTGGTAAATTTAATAATATAGAAGTGAACATTAAACTAGATAGTAGTGCTTCAGCAGAGGAACTTACTATATTACAGAATATTATTAAAAAAAATGATACAATAGTGTATTTATTAAATGAAGAGATAATTAATATAAATTGGAATTAAGAATCGAAACTAAAGCTCTAGTAGAAGAATTATCTAAAAAAGCCCCGAAAGGGGCTTTTAATTAAAGATCTTTTTTATTTTTAAATACTTCCTTTTTTTTCAAATCAGTAATTGTTAAATCATCACCAATTTCCAGATCATCTGGGCTGATATTGTATGCTGCTTCTGGCATTGCTTCAGGTGCTAGCTTTATATTTTTTGATATTTTCCTCTTTTTCTTTCTCATATATAAAATCACTCCTTCTAAGGATAGTATTTGCTTAATTTCTAAAAATATTATATAGTTTTGTTTCCATATTTTTATTAAAAAAGATAAATACTATATCATCTTCTTTTATAAGAAAATCATCATCTGGAATAATAACTTTATGATTTCTAATAATAACACCAACAATTATATTTTTCCTATTAATTATTTCTGATACCTTTTTGTCAACAATGAATGATTTTTTACCAACCAATATTTTAGATGTGTATACATCATCACCAAGAAAGTGTTTATTTATTATAGATCTTGATTTATTATGAGAAATCAAATGTCTGCTAACTATCTCAGGCATTAAAATTATATTGTCCAGACCAAGAATATTAGCCATTTCATTATATCTATAATTATTAAGTAATGTAATAACTCGTTTACAGCCGTACTTTTTTGCTGAATAACTACTTAATAAGTTATGAAAATCATTATTATCAAAAGCCAAAATTATTGAATCACTAGATAATCCCTCATCAATTAATAAATTCCTCTCTATACCTTCTCATGTAATATAAGAAAATTATCAGTTCTCTTCGCTAAATCATGACATTTTTTTAGATTTGATTCTATTATTATGACAGAATTAAAGATATTATACCAATATTGCGCCTGTAAAAAAGCAAGTTCATTTCCACCAATAATAAAAACTTTTTTATTTATCTTGCCCTTTTTCCATAAATGTTTTATTACATTAAATACCATACCTTTTTTATATAATACATATATAGTGTCTGCAGGTAATAATTTCATATCACCATCTGGTGTTATAGTGTTTCCATTACGTTTGATTGCAATAATTTTGCTATCTTTTAGTTTGTAATTTTTTATCTTTGTATAGACAAAAGTATCTTGACTGCTAATAGTAAAATCAGTAACATTAACTTTTCCTGGAATAAGATTTTTTATATTTCTTAAACGTGTTTCTTTTACTAAACTATTTGCTATATTAATAACCAATTGATATGGATTAAAGATATAGTTTACTGAACTTAAACTCATGTACTTAGGATTAAAAATCATAGCTACAGTATCTTTTGCTCCATATTCACCTGCTAGTTGAGCTGCAAAAAGATTATATTCTTCATTTTTTGTCATTGCTATAAATAAACTTATATTTTTAATATTATACTCATTTAAAGTAGTTAATAAATCCCTGTCTATTTTTCCAATGATTGCATCTACAGTATAATTATCATCATATTGATCTGTATCTAAGATGATGATGTCATGATTTTTACTAAGATTATTGGCTAAATTAATAGAAAATTCATTAATTCCTATGATAATGATTTTATTTTCTTTTGATCTAAATAACATAAACAAATCACCCTATCTCTCGATATGTAATTTATATGATAATAATATCTTTGATATGTGTTTTATTTGCTTCATTAGACCTTAACATCTTATTTTTAATGTTAAATTTCTTGATCTTAGAAATTATCCACAACATGTGAAAGCACATAATTTCCTAGACATTAAAAAAGAAAGGATTATATTATAATATAATCCTTTCTTGAGTGGCTATTTAATTATGTATACTAAAATTTTAGCCTTCAACTGAATCTTTAAAAGATTTACCTGCTCTAAAAACAGGTACAGTCCTAGCAGGAATAGTTATTTCCTCTCCAGTCTGTGGGTTTCTTCCTTTACGTTCACTACGATCACGAGCTTCAAAAGTACCAAACCCAATAATGTGAACGTTATCTCTGCTATCTTCTGATTTATTAGCCTCATCACTCAAATATCCGACAATTGTATCAAATACGCCATTTACAGCTTCGCCGGAATCTTTTTTAGTCAAACCAGTCTTCTCAGCAACTGCATCAATTAATTCGGTTTTAGTCATCAAATTCACCTCCTTAAAATCATTGCTACTTTATTTTCATATTACTTATTATTCTCGATATATCACTAATCTCCTGCCTATTCCCGTATTTTTTTTAAAATAAATAAAAAAATAGGACTTAAGGATATTTTTCCTCAAGTCCAGAAAAAAATACGTTAAATTATAGAATGATACAAATAAGCCCACCACTTCCTTCATTTACAATTTTTTCAATTGTATCTTTAATCTTATGTTGAGCTGAGTCTGGCATTCTATATAATTTGTTAGATATACCTTCTTTCATAATATCATGTAAAGATCTACCAAGGAACTCTGTATCCCATATTCCTTCAGGATTATTTTCATAATCCTTTTGCAGAAATATTATTAAGTCTTCTGACTGCTTTTCTGTCCCTACAACTGGTGAAACTTCTGTATTTATGTCTGCTCTAATCATATGGATTGAAGGTGCATTTGCTTTGAGTTTTACTCCAAACTGATTACCACGTTTGATAATTTCAGGTTCATCAAAAATTAAATCTTCCAAAGTGGGTGTGACAATACCATAACCATGTTCTTCAACCTCAACCAGAGCCTTTGCTACTCTATCATATTCTTTTTTTGCAACACTTAATTCTTTAATCAATGAAAGTAATTCCATATCATTTTTAATAGTAAAACCACTGAATTCTTCGATTATCTGAAAGAATAAATTATCAAGCACTCCAATCGATATCTTAGCTAAACCTTCACCTAAATTTATATTTTCTAAATATACCTCTTGAGTGTAGTCATTTTCTGCTAATAAATTCACTACTTTTTCTACATCTCTAATTTTTTCAACTTCGCTTATTGATGTCCTTACACTCTCATCAAAACTTTTTCTCAACCAATTATCAACTGGTAATTCATTCATCCATACTGGTAAATCTATATACATTTCTTTTATTGGAAATTCGTATAGTATATTATTCAAAATATTATCTATACTATTTTTAGTAAGATTCAAACAATCGACTGGGATTACAGGCACAGTATATTTTTCACTTAACTTTTCTGCAAGATGAATTGTATCTTCATTATGTGGTGTTGCAGAATTTAATACAATTATAAAGGGTTTACCAATTTCTTTTAATTCATTAATAACCCTTTCTTCTGCCATTACAAAATTATGTCTTGATATATCAGAAAAACTCCCATCAGTAGTTATTACCAATCCAATAGTTGAATGTTCTGTAATAACTTTATGTGTCCCTACTTCAGCAGCTTCCTGAAAAGGTATATCATGAGGATACCAAGGTGTAGAAACCATACGTGCCCCATTATCATCTTCATAGCCCTGAGCACAAGGTACAGTATAGCCCACGCAATCTATCATTCTAACTTTAAAATCAATACTGTCATCTAAATTAACATTAACCGCTTCTTCTGGAACAAATTTAGGTTCAGTTGTCATAATCATACGCCCTGTAGAGCTTTGTGGAAGTTCGTCATTAGCTCTTTCTTTTATATATTTGTCATCTATCATTGGCAGTACATGCAGTTCCATAAATTTCTTAATGAATGTTGATTTACCTGTTCTTACTGGTCCAACTACTCCAATATAAATATCACCATTCGTTCTTTCAGTAATATCTTTATATAAATTAAATTGCTCCATTTCTTTCCCTCCTTTTCCAATATAATTTGTCAATTAAAATAATTACAACACAATTTTTTTCTATCTTCATCCCTCCCACTTAAAATCTATTTAAATATTAAATTATAAATAACGCAATGTTGAGGGCAGTATTAAACAAAAAGGCCTAGTTCGAAAAAAAGTAAATATCAATATATATATATGAGGGCAAGTCTAAAATATTACTTATTATTGTCCTAAAAAACAAAAAAACTATATCCACTAAAAAGTGAATACAGTCTTCATAAATTATTATATTTAATCCTATAAAGAAATTATAGTAATTATGTAGTTAATATTGAATATAATTACCAATTTATATCATTAACAACTTCCTCGATTTCATGCTTAGGACCGCGAAGCATTAGATCATCAACAGCTTTCAATGGGTTTTTATTATTAAATAAGACTTGATAGATTTGTTTTGTAATAGGGATGTCAAAATCATATTCTCCAGTATTAAACCAGTCATATAGTGCACGTGTAGTACGTACACCCTCTACTGATAAGCTAATGTCAGAAAAATATTTATAATTAACACCTATATAAGTCCCACTTATATTTTTTTTAATAATACTTAGTGTATGCATAATTAGTATAATTGGCTAGAACGGCAAGTGTAATTATTAAGTATTATTTATATATTTTATTTATATTTTCTTTTTGTTTAATGTCTCTTACATAAATAAGTACTGGATAAGCATTGTTGGCGATTACCTGGGCTATTGCAGTACCCCAACTCCCTCCACCAATAATAGATACTTTTGTCGCCATCTAAAGATCACCTTTCTTAACACCAGGCGGCCAGGTCATTTTGGTTTCATTACCTTTAATCAATCTTTTAATATTAGAAGAATGTCTAAAGACAATTAGGGCTGCAAAAAGTAAAGTAAATAATAGGTGATATATATTTCCAGTTCTTATATAAACAATTATTGGAACTATCAGTGCACTTACAATAGAAGCCAGAGATACATATCGAGTAATTAAAACTAATGAGATCCACATTAAAAGAAAGATTAGGAACACAAGTGGATAAAGACTTAATATAACACCAAAGGTTGTCGCAACACCTTTACCACCAGAAAATTTTAAAAAAACAGACCAATTATGTCCTATTATAACTGTTAAAGCAGCCAACAAAAGATAATAAGTAGGTGCATCCACAGGTAGTAAGGTTTTTGCAATTGTTACAGCTAATATTCCTTTTAAGACATCAAGTATAGCAACTAATACACCGTATTTAAAGCCAAGCATTCTAGCAGCATTAGTAGCACCTACATTTCCACTACCATAACTCCTAACATCTTTGCCAGTTATAAGCCTTGTCATAATATATGCAAAAGGTATTGCCCCTAAAAAATAGGAGACAAATATTATAATTGTAAAACTCATATTACCCCCCCCCTTAACTCCTTAGTTTTAATACAATCTTTATAGAAGTTCCTATAAAGCCAAATGCCTTACGTAAAGCATTCTCAAGATAACGTTGATAGGAAAAATGCATTAACTTAGGATCATTTACGAAAAAAATGAAAGTAGGAGGCTGTATCCCCACCTGTGTAGCATAAAATACCTTTAACCGCT
Organism: Halanaerobiales bacterium; assembly: GCA_041689345.1. Lineage (GTDB taxonomy): Bacteria > Bacillota > Halanaerobiia > Halanaerobiales > DTU029 > JBDNGI01. Next base: position 9,108 of record JBDNGI010000018.1, on the reverse strand, counting down.
TACCTTTGACTCCTGGTGGTTCTCTAAGAAGCATAGCTTCGTCAATCACTTCATTTAGGACACCTGTTTTAATTCTTAATGAGTTCTGATCAACAACATATTCTAATAACTCCAGTGCTTCATCAACCCTAACACCAGTTAAAGCCGAAATGAATGTAATAGGGGCATATTTGAGAAACTTTAACTCCCAGTATACATCTTCTTTGTAGTCTTCCATAGTTTTAGTCTCTTTGTCAATCAAATCCCACTTGTTAACACCCAATACAATAGCCTTACCATTATCATGAGCATATCCAACAATTTTTTTATCTTGAGTTGTTACCCCTTCTGTTGCATCAATTAACATTAAAGTTGCATCAGCTCTATCTACTGCCCTAATTGTTCTAATAACACTATAATATTCCACTGATTCTTTAACCTTTGCTTTTCTTCTTAAACCTGCAGTATCTATTAAATTATATTTATTACCATTTTTCTCAACTAATGTATCAATCGCATCTCTAGTCGTACCTGGTATATCGCTAACTATAACACGTTCATGACCAGCTATGTAATTTACAATTGAAGACTTTCCAACATTTGGTTTACCTATAATTGCAATATTTAATGCATCTGTAGCCTCTTCCGGCTCATATACAGGAATATTATCTACTATTATTTCTAGTAAATCACCAGTATTTTTTCCATGTTCAGCTGATATCGGAACAGGATCTTCAAAACCCAATGAATAAAATTCCCAAATAATCTTATCTACTTGAGAAAAATCATCGATCTTATTTATAACTAAGATAACTTTTTTATTTGTTTTTCTTAATAATTGAGCAACTTCCTGATCAGCAACAGTAACCCCACTACGTCCATCAACAACAAAAACAATACAGTCCGCTTCATCCATTGCTATACTGGCCTGATATTTTATTTGACTTTTAATTACATCATCATTAGCAGGTTCAATACCACCTGTATCTATCAATATAAAAGAATGATCTAACCAATTTACATCAGTATAAATTCTATCCCGTGTAATACTTGGTTCACCCTCGACTATTGAGATTCTATGTCCTGCTATTCTATTAAATAATGTAGACTTCCCAACATTCGGTCTTCCTACAATTGCAACAACTGCTTTACTCATCTTCTAGCACCTCCAATACTTCCTTCATATTTCCCGCAAGATAAAAATCTATACTGGGGAATTCATTTTTTATATTATTAATTGTAAGATTATCAAGCATATTGCCATTATTATTAAATATAATTCGTGGTAATATTATTATATTTGGTTTATCTTTATTATTATTTAGTGTTTCTATTATATCTTCTCCAGTTAATAATCCAGTTACCGTAACTGATTTTCCAAAGAAATTATTAATAACAGGAATAGTATATATAGTCAAATTATCTATTTTCTTTAATTTTTTCATAACAGGTTTTAAAGCTTTATTACCCAATACTCCTGTGATAATTCCCACAGTTTTATTATTTGTTTTTATAGGTAGATTAAGCCTTGAAAATTCATTATAGAATAGACGAGTCAGACCGATACCATTCTCTATCTGTGGAAATTCATTATAATGATCATATTTCGGTATATCTCGTTGGGCTAAAAAATAGAATTCATCAGAAAGATAGAGAAAACTTTCATCATATTGATTTTTAAATCGCTGCTGCCAGTTAGATATTTGATCAATTACAAATTCCGCACCCTTATTATCATAACGTTCTAAATAAGATAAATTATCTCTAAAATCAGTTAAACCTACAGGTACAATACCAATTGAAAGTATCTGTGGATAGAGAGATATTAAATCATTAATAGTTTTGTCTAACTCATTCCCATCATTATAGCCAGGGCATAAAACAATTTGTGTGTGAAAGCTAATTCCATTTTCAGCTAATAAACTTAATTGATCCATTATTTTTGCTGCTTTAGGATTCTTCATCATTTTAATCCTTAAGCTTGGATTAGTAGTATGTACGGAAACATAAAGAGGGCTTAAATTAAGCCGTATAATCCTTTCAATCTCAGTCTTACTTAAATTTGTAAGAGTGATAAAGCTTCCCTGTAAAAAAGAAAAACGATAATCATCATCTTTTAAACATAATGTCTCTCTCATACCTTCAGGTTGTTGTTTTACAAAGCAGAAAAGACAATTGTTTGTACAACTTTTTAATTGATCATATATAATTCCATCAATAAATATACCTAATTTTTCATTAGGATACCTTGTGATTTCTAAGTCCCACAATTGACTATCTTTTTTTTCAATTGTAAGTACAAATGAATCAGCAGCAATACCATATTGATAATCTATATAATCATTTATAGGTTGTCCATTAATCCCAATTAATTTATCACCGGTAGATAAGCCCATTTCATCGGCTATACTACCTACTTGAACTCCTGAAATTTCAACCATTCCATCATTACCTCCTGTAAAGAGATAATATCACATTTCCATCAACTAAGCAATATTTAATTCGGCAATTTTCGCCTTAACCTGACTAACTGTATTTACAAACTTATTATAGTTTAATATTAAACCTAATACAGTTAAATAGCGCCCAGGAAATACTAGTTCAAGACCTCGGGAAAGAAAACCGCCGATTCTAACTAATATATTTACATTTTTTAGGGTATCTACCATAATCACATCTTTTTCTGGAATTTCATATTTAACCATCAGGGCTTTTAACAATTGTTTTACTATCTTATCTGAGCCACCCATACCTTGAATATATATTTTATTACCATACTCATCATTACCATAATAAAAGGGAATTCCAATTTGATTGCTTGTAGTTTTATCAAAATAGGGAATCTTTAATATATCTTTATTACTAGGTTTTCTGTCAATGGGTAAAAGGCCTATATGAATTGCTGCTGATAATACTGAAGAATGAGCTCCTCCATAACAATGATAAATAATAATCATTAGATAAATCATCCTTATTAATTTATATTAGTTTTTTAAAATTCTAAATATCTTTTTATCTTAAGGTTGTTATTGTTCTAGATAGAGGGCAGTATGACTAAGGTTCAGATTGAACAAAAACTTTATCTTCATCAGTATTTTTTAGTTCCTTATATACTTTTATCATTCCTTTTTTATTAAAATAATTTGATAAATTGATCAGCTTTATTTTATTTAAATACATGGCAATTATGAAATAAATATTTTCATATCTATATAAATCGTATATACTGTATTCTATATCTAGGTTTAAAACCCTTACATATCCTTTTAATGCCTGTTCTGTAATGTTCTTTTTTTTACTTCCAGAAAACAAATACAGGCTTTCACTGTTTTTCTTATGGTTTAATTCAATAAATACCCCTGAAGAATTATCAAACTTTTTATACTTATTTAAGACTTTATTAAATAATTTATTCAGGGAATATTTATTTTTATCATTTAAATATATTTCTAGTAATAAAAAGGGCAAGAAATTTGTGTATTTACAATGAAAAATAATTACCGTTATCTCCCCCTTAATGTTTAATTATGATTTTAACTCCGTTTTCCAAATCATGTACCATTCCAAGTGTAATACGTGCTAACAAAGTGCTTATTCTCTCCATCTCTTGCTCATCTTCCGCAAAAAAAATAGGTAACCCACCTGCAACTTTATTGTGGTTTTCTTTTCTTGTAATTATTGCCAAAATATTATCTGCCATAGAAATCCCCCCTAGTCTGCTGCTTTTCTACCCATCTTATCACTAAGTGGTTTCCTCTGAGAACTTTCTAGTACAGGAATTCGTTTAACAGCTTCTTCAATAAATACCTTATCTGGTTCTTGTGGAATAAAAATAATATTCAAAGTCCCATTTTCTATATTTAACCTGGCTAAAGGTGTAAATTGCTGTAATCCTTTATCCAGTTTAATCCCCATTAAAATACTTAAATCGTGGAGAATAGCCTGTCTTTGTCCAAGACCTGCTAATGTTGCTCTAGCATTTTCATCTTTAGGTATTACCTTTATACCTATTCCCTCATGATGCCACTTCTTAAATGCCTCATCTTCACCTACATTCATCATTATTACATCATCTATTCCAATATTCTTCCCCTTAAAACTAAGTTCTACAATTTTTATTTCTGCAATATCACCAACCCTTGCACCTTTCATAAACCAGTGTAATATATAACCTATAATTCCTCCACCAATTATTGCTAATATTGTATTACTATAATAGTATATAAGACTCGTTGCAAGAGAAGTTAATAAAGCCATGTAATTCCTGGCTTCAAACAATTTTGCGATTCCCTCAATGTAGGCTTCTCCCCGCGGAACTAATTCTGTCATTTCTATCCGGTTCAAACTATCCCTTTCCATACTCCTTACATCCCTAAATTGTTGAGCACCTATAGTTAAAAAGGTAACAGCTATATATTCTTCAGCTACTAATGCTGGAACAATTAGTGCACCAAGAGCAGCTGCAATCATTCCTAAGGTTAAGTGTATTGCATAGGAATGTGGAAAACTAGGGAATTGTCTGTAATCAATCTTTAACATAAATGCCCTAGCAACTATTCCTACTAAAATACTTGTTAAAAATAGACCACCATATTCAAACATCTATTATTTATCTCCTCTATCAATAATTTCTCTACCAAAGAAATTCTTTATTCTCTTGATGACACCATCTATACTTCCTTCATTAATAAATAAAAAAGCAAGCATACCAAGAACAACTATACCAATTATCCAACCAATAGTAGATATAATACTTCTATTTTCTGAAGCACTGCCTCTAGCCTGTGTAGAACCACTACCATACAGTAGTTTATTTATAGATGTAGCTAATAATTGGGCACTTGCAGCAGCTTGTTCCTTCGTTGTCACATGAGTACCAAATTCTAATAGAAGAGAGTGAGCAGATAACTGTTGATTATAACTTCCTCCGCCATAAAATATACCTTTTATTAAACCCGGGTAATTTTTGTCAGTAGTTGCCTTTAAACTTTTCGCAAATTGATCATTAACTTTCCGATTTGGGTTTTGCCGACCCACTACTAATCTAACTTGACTAATTGTTTTGCCATCAATTTCTGTTAGATATTCTTCTTTACGTGGAATTGCATCTCTATGAACATCAAAAATTGCATCTGGTCTTTGCTTAGTTATATCTGTTGCAGTATCTCTTGAACGTTCATAGGCAGCACCATCATGTGGCAAGTGAAGATTTTCCAATTTTAAAACTTTAATACCTTTTTCCTCTAATGCATTTTTTAGTACATTACCAACTTCATGAATTTCACCTTTACCAGAAACGTTATCTGGCCCTGGTAGATAAGACTCTCCATTATGTGTATGATAAATTCCAATTAACTTTGAGCCTTGAGCTGCAAGAGGAGTTAGAACATTAGATTCATATCCAAGACTTGCAAATAAATCTATTTCCCCGTTACTTTCAGCAACAGCCCTATGTTCATTAACAGATACTACTACATACTCTATATTTTCTTCACTAATATATTTATCACCAACAGTAACACCCATAGCGGTTCCAAATATATAATCACCCTCTTCATCATATACACTAACAACATTATCTTCAGTATGGCCAATAGTGTTTGCAGTTACATTCATATTAAACATCAATATGGCTAATATTGTAAAAGTAATTAGTCTTAAAATATTAGATAGTTTCATATTAAGCATTCCTCCTAACGCTCCTCCTTGTGGCCACCCTGTAATCGTTCTCTAGACTCACCAATTAGTTCTGCGATTAATACGGCAAAGATACCTGAAAGAACTATACTATCGAATACACCTGCACCACCTAATCTTACTTGTGTATTAATACCCCCATATAAGCCACGGAAATAGGTAAATAAATTAAATAATAAGTAACCCAGTGTCCCAGCAATGAAAGATCCTCTACGTGATCTTACTAATATATATGCAATTATACCACCACTAACGGCAAATAAATACATCGGGTCTATAATATCTCTCCCGTGTCCAAAATCACTAAAGATTAAACTGATACCATAGATAGCAGCCCCTGTCAATATTACTGCTATTGATGTTCTTATCCACTCTTTTGCAGAACCAGCTTTACTTAAGACATAAAATGTTAAAATTATTGGTATCACTGCTCCTCCTACATTTATAGTCAATAAAGGTGTTCTGCTTATAGTAAGCTCAAAAAAACTACCTATTATCATTAATGCAATAACAAATAGAGCAGATGAATCTGTTAAATAAAGCTTATCCAGTACTCTATGAGCTGCTCCAATATATACAATCAAACCAGTAACTAGCAATAAAATAATTCCTATTGTCATGCTTACACCTCCAATTATTGTATTTAATGTTATTATTCCCGTTAAATGATTCTATATACAAAAAAAGTCCTGCTATAATAGCAGGACTTTTAATAATATAAGTTAAATCTATATTTCTACGGAGTACAGTGACACCCACTTCTACAAAGTAGGGCTCAACGCAGCCAAATATTAGAAATGACTATGACAAGATTCAGGGAAGTAAAGACTCCACTTCTATCAAGTCATTTTTATATATAGATATAAAGATTAAATTATCTATAATTTAATCTTTATAATTTATTCTTCTGTATTAAAGATATCCCCAACTAAATCTCTAATAGTAACACCACTACCAGCATCATTATCGTCTTGATTAGAAGGAGACTTTGATGTAGTTACTTTAGGCTTAGATGTAGACGTATGTTTTGTAGGTGCAGGTTTTTCTTGTAATTCTTTAATACTTAGACCAACTCTTTTTTGATCCTCACTTATACTAATTATCTTAACTTGTATTTCTTCTTTAACACTAATTACTTCATCAGGTGTTTTTACATGTCTGTGTGACAATTGAGAAATATGAATAAGGCCTTCTACTCCACTTTCAATTTCAACAAAAGCACCAAAATCAACAATCTTAGTAACAGTACCTGTAACCACTTCACCTTCATAGTGTTTTCTTACAAATTCTTGCCATGGATCAGGTAATAGTTGTTTATATCCTAGAGAAATTCTTTCCTCTTCGATATCAACACTTAATATCTTGACCTCAATTTCTTGGCCTTCATCAAAAACCTCTGATGGGTGTCCTATTCTACCCCAAGCCATTTCGGATATATGTAAAAGTCCTTCAACTCCACCAATATCCACAAAAGCACCAAAATTAACAAGTTTGGTGATTGTACCTTTAATTGTTTTACCTACTTCAAGGTTTTCTAGAGTTTCTTCTTTCTTTTCTGATCTTTCTCCTTCTAAAACCTCTTTAGCAGAAAGAACAACATTATTATTATCTCTTTCAACCTCAATTACTTTTAATCTTAAAGTGTCACCAATATAATCATCCAAATCTTCAACAAATCCAATTGCTACATGAGAAGCAGGTATAAATCCTCTCAAACCAATATCTACAACTAAGCCACCTTTAACTACCTTAGTAACCTCTGCCTCTATACCTTGGTCGTTTTCATAGGCTTCCATGATATCTTCCCATGCTTTTTCATAATCTGCACGTTTTTTGGATAATACCATATTGCCTTCATCATCTTCTAAAGTAAGAATTACAACATCAATCTTCTCATTTAATTCCACAACATCTTTTGGATCAGATATACTTCTATGTGATAATTCCCTTAAGGGTATAAAACCATCAGTTTTATAATTGACATCTACATAGATACCATCTTCTTTAATTTGACTTACAGTCCCTGTAACGATTTGACCTTTCTTTAGGTCAGCTATATCGTTAACACTGTAATCTATCTCTTCTGGAGATTCTTCAGTTTCTGTTGAATCTTCTTTTTCTTCAACTTCTTCAGTTTCTTCAAGAACTGCTTCATTTTTTTCATCTGATTCTGCTGCAATTTCGACAGTTTCGTCTTTTACATCTTTTTCTGTTGTAATTTCTGCCTCGTTATTTGCCCCTTCCTCTTCAATGTTCTGATCAACCTTTACCTCTTTTTTTTCTTCACTCATAGCCTCAATTACCTCCTTGATTAACCAATCCGGGGTTGATGCCCCCGCTGTTATCCCAATTTTTTTCTTTTCTTCTAACCATTGCTTATCAATTTCCGCAACAGTTTCTATATGATAAGTTGGAGTATCAGTTTTAGCACAAATTTCAGAAAGTCTATTTGTATTTGCACTATTGTGTCCCCCAATTACAAACATAATATCAACTTTTTCTGCTAACTTTGCAGCTGACTGCTGCCTTGTCTCTGTGGTATTGCAGATGGTATTGTATACCTTTAATTCCTTAACATTCTCAATTACAGATGATATAAGCTCCCTAAAAGAAGCCGGTGATTTCGTAGTTTGTGCAACAAAACCAAGCTTATTTTTGACTTTTATAGAATTCAATTCACTTTGATTACTGATAATAATAGCCTTTTTTTCCGTGGCTCCAAATATACCTACAACTTCAGGGTGATCATGATCTCCATATATTATAGTCTGATAACCACTATCTATCAATTTTTTTGCATATTGTTGGGCTTTCTTAACAAAAGGACAGGTAGTATCTAGAACTTTCAATCCCTTGTCATTTGCCTTCTCTATAATTTTAGGCGGCACACCATGTGATCTGATAATAACTGTTCCCATCTCAATATCATCTATTGATTTTATAGGTTTTATACCCAATTTCTCTAATTTTTTTACAACTTGAGGATTATGTATAATAGGCCCAAGAGTATAAACAGGATAACTATCAGAATCACTTGCTGCTTTTTTAGCAATTTCGATAGCCCTTTTTACTCCGAAGCAGAAACCAGCTTCTTGAGCAGTAAAAATATCCAGGTTGTTCACCTCCTTCAGCCTTACAACTAACATTTGCAATTATATTATATATTTAATTTATTTTATGTTTCATAAATTTCGATGCTTATCAAAATCCAATTTAACACTCATTTTAATAGGATTATTTTTATTGATTATGGCTTGTGTAAATGCTTATAGAGATGACTCATGTAAGCTACTTATTATTTTAAGTGATATATTTCATTTTAAAACAGACTATATAATCGTTTATTTTATAGAATACGGAATGAAAATAACATAATTTTAACACTATATAATCATAAGTTCTTGCAGCTATTTTTTATATGACCTTTTCATT
>JBDNGI010000017.1:0-2220 GCA_041689345.1 Halanaerobiales bacterium | reverse complement strand
TACACCACCAAAAGCAGCCAATAAGATATAATACCAATATGGTTTAACATAAGCTAAAAAGCGCTTAAACGAATTCAATTTTTTTTAACATCTCCCTTTTAATTTTTTGAAACATATTTTAAATACTAATAACATTCTTATTGATATGCATACTGAGCTTGTAATAATTCAGCTTTGTAAGAATAAATATAGAATTTTTATATCCCAACAAGAATTGTACACAATAAAAAGGATAAAATCAACAGTATATTGTTTTAATTTTCTTCAACGACGTTTTTAGTATAAAGTGTATATCTAATTTAAATTAAAAGGAAAACTATCACCAACTAATTCTCCAGATACACCCCATCACTAAGTAATGTTTTTTTCAATAAAGAATATGGCAAGTCCCTTGTTCCATATCTTTTTTCAGCACATAACGCTGCTGCTGTTCCAACAGCCTGGCCCTGTCCCATACAGCAAACAGTATTACGAGTTGACATATGTGCTTCCCAGTCTGAAGTTATTAACATACCTGACACCAGAAGGTTGTCAATTCCCTTTGCTCTTAAAGCCTTATAAGGGATACCATATGTTCCACCATCTTTAATTTGCAATCGAGGTGCACAATCATGAAAACCATATGACATAATATCGTCTTCAAAATGTCCTCCTTCCAGGATATCTTCCAGCGTTATATCCTAATCACAATCGATTGTTCTACCCCTTCTAATACACAGTGAGGGACTGGTCCTGGCTATAAAAGCCTTCTCGCAACCAGGTATATATTCTCTTAGTAACTCAACAGCCTGCATCTGGCGTTGACGTAATTCTACTTCTGCTTTTACAACTTCATCTCTATTAGTTGGACTAACTTCCATCTTATAATTTAATTTAATAAACATAAAATAATCATCATGAACTGTTGTTGTCACAAATGACATGCCTATTGCTTTTGCCTTTTCAACAAATTCAGTAGGAAGTTTATCTCTTTTAGCATCAAGTCGTACTATCTGGCCATCTCGACCACTTCTGATACCTTCGCAATATTCTTTAACAGCATTATGCTTTTTAAGAAATTGGTAATATTTCTCTAGACTTACATTAGCTACCCCTATACTATTAGCTACAGGATGATCATTTGGTTCAATAAAATTAGCACCTGCATAAGCAGACAAATCTCCATATCCAGTACAATCTATAAAAGATTTGCCCATAAAAGCTTCTCTACCTGAACGACTTTCTACTATAACTCCTTCTATTTTTGTATTATCCATAATAGCATCTACCAGGAGTGTATTCACAAAGACATTTACTCCAGCTTCTTTTAACATTTCAAATACAACAACTTTATATATCTCTGTATCTATTGCTGTACAAATAGAATCATAATCATAACCCTTAAGCATTTCTGCATGACCTGAGGTACCGCCTTTTTCAGCCAGTCGATCAATTATCTCCTGAGGAATGCCCTTAACAATCTCCCTTTTTTCTACTCCAGGAAAAGACTTCCATAAGTTATGAAAACTGTGAAGTGCAGTACCACCTTCAACTACTATTCCCCCTGGATAACCTTTAGACTCTATCAAAGCTGTTTTTACTCCCTGACGGGCAGCTGCCAGAGCAGCAACTACACCTGCTGTGCCTCCACCTGCTACAATTACATCAAATTCTCTTACTGGTAACTTTTTTGTTGGTTCATTATAAAATTCCATAATTTATTTCCTCCTGTTCTAAATTTTCCAATTATTTATTAATAAGGAAATTGTCATCTTTACTTTAATTAATTAAAGTAATTAATGGTACCATAGAACACTTAAATTAAACTACATTTAAAACTACTCTAGAGCTTACTGACAACAATCCAGTAGTTAATTTAACTTGTATCGTGTAATTTACAAACTTCTTAAATATTTTAAACATTTTTTAGATACTTGCTCATAATTATATTTATAAAGATTAAGAGCCAATGGGCCGTCAAATCCGATCTCATTCAACTTATTAAGATAAAGATTCAGATCCATATCACCATCATCAGGCAAAAGATGATCATGTATATTTTTTTTCATATTTTCTATATGCCCATGAATTATTTTGCCCTGTAAATTATCAAGTGCTTGCATAGGGTCGGGGTCGCAAAGAAAAACATGACCAAGATCTATATTTGCATACAAATTTGCTGAATTTACCTCTTTAAAAACCCTTAACATTTGTTCAGTATTGCCAGCAATAAAATTAGGT
>JBDNGI010000016.1:0-5673 GCA_041689345.1 Halanaerobiales bacterium | reverse complement strand
TCCTCAATTGTATAATTAAAAAGGAAAATAAAAAACAGAAAAAAAATAAAAGGCAGAGAGAGATTAACGATGAGATAATTGAAAAAAGAAAAAATGAAATACTTGGTATATTAATTATAGCTCTGGCTATTTTGAGTGCTATTGCTTTATTTACAGATACTGCTGGAATTGTAGGTAGGGAATTGTCTCAGGTATATTATTATATTATCGGTTATGGGGCTTTTATGTTTCCGGTATTATTCCTACTTTGGGGTATTACTTTAATTAGATTAAAAGGCCTTAGAATAAATAGCAGATTAATTGGATTTCTTCTAGCATATATAAGCGTAATGGCCTTAGTACATTCTTACCAATTTAATGAATATCCACTTGATACTGCTTTGTTAGGTCAAGGTGGCGGAATTATTGGTGGAGGCCTATCCTGGGTTTTTCTTGCACTATTTGGTTATATAGGTTCTTTTGTAATACTTGGTGCATTTCTTTTGATTGGCTTTTTATTATGGTTTGATGTTCATTTAATATCAATCTTAGTACACTTAAAGGAATCGCTTATTTCGATTATATCTAAATACAAGATCCTGATTGAAGATAAATTATCTAGAAATGAAGATAGTCATACAAATAATAAGAAATCTAAAGTTAAAAATAAGTCAAATAATCTTTTAAATGAGGATGAAAATCTGGACAAGCTAGCTGATGATTCTTTTAATGGATATGAGGAAAATGATATATTTACCGATAGACAGTTTGAAAGAGATAATAACTTTTCCGATTATAATAATGATCAGGATATTCCTGTTGATGACTTTTATGCAGATGACATGAATAAAGAAAGAGATAATATAAATAATAAACGTAAAAAGAAAACAAATACTGGTAAAGCAGAAAATGTTACTATTATAAAGGATGATGAAACAAATAAACTAAAATCTAATAAACTTGAGAATGATAATGATATAGACCAATATCTTTTACCTTCCATAAAATTATTAAAGGATACAAATGTGAACCGTCAGAAACCAGGAAATAAATCTAATATTCTAGAAGAAACATTACAGAGTTTTGGTGTTAAAGCTAAGGTATTGAAAGTGAATCATGGTCCTACAATAACTAGATATGAGGTTCAACCAGCCTCAGGTGTTAAAGTAAGCAAGATTGTTAATCTTGCTGATGATATCGCTCTTGCTTTAGCTGCTCCAGGAGTTAGAATTGAAGCCCCTATACCCGGGAAAGCTGCTGTTGGTGTTGAAGTACCACATATGAAGGATATTACTGTTAGATTGAGAGATATTATATCATCAAATGAGTTTAATAAATCTAGTGGTAAACTTCAGTTAGCCCTAGGGATGGGTATAGATGGGAATCCTATAGTCGCGGATCTTTCAAGGATGCCCCATTTATTAGTAGCAGGGGCTACCGGATCAGGAAAGAGTGTATGTATTAATACAATTATTGCCAGCATTTTGTATAAAGCAAACCCTGATGAGGTGAAACTATTATTAATAGATCCCAAAAAAGTTGAATTGACTTCATACAAGGGATTACCTCATTTATTTGCACCTGTTGTGACAGACCCAAAAAAAGCTGCTAGTGTTTTGAAATTAGTTGTTGATGAAATGGAAAATCGTTATGAACTTTTTTCAGGAAGTGCTACCAGGGGAATTGAATCTTATAATCACAAAGTTGATAGTGAAGAGAAGTTACCTTATATTGTTGTTATTATCGATGAGTTATCTGATTTAATGATGGTCTCTGCAAGTGATGTGGAAGATAATATTTGTCGATTAGCACAAATGGCCAGGGCTGCTGGAATTCATTTGGTTATAGCTACTCAGCGTCCTTCTGTAGATGTTATTACAGGTTTAATTAAAGCAAATATACCGAGTCGTATTTCTTTTGCTGTATCATCTCAGACTGATTCTAGGACTATATTGGATATGGGTGGTGCAGAAAAACTCCTTGGGAAAGGGGACATGCTTCTCGCGCCTGCTGGCACACAAAAACCTCAACGCGTACAGGGAGCATTTATAGATAATGATGAGATTTCAAATATAGTTGGCTTTGTTAAAAATCAGGGGAATCCCGATTATATTTTTGATTTTGATGATATAAATGTTGTAAAGATAGAGATGGAAAATGATGATGAACGCGATGATTTATATCAAGAAGCTATAAAATTAGCAGTTAATTATAGGGCTTCTATATCTATGCTGCAGAGAAGGCTTCATGTGGGTCATTCTAGAGCAGCCAGGATGATTGATATGATGGAGGAAGATGGCATTGTTGGCCCTTATGTAGGTAGTAAAGCTCGCGAAGTATTATTATCTGTTGAGGAATTAGATGATTTTTTAAATGGTAATGAAAATCAAGAAGATAATCAAGATAAGGATATAGAAAGTGATTAACTGTAAGGGGGTCAATAATGTCAAAGAATAATTTCTCGGTGGAAATGTATAATATAACCAAAAAATTCCCTGGTGTAATTGCTAATGACTCAGTTGATTTTAAACTTGTAAAAGGTGAAATACATGCATTGCTAGGGGAAAATGGTGCTGGTAAGACTACATTAATGAAATGTCTTTATGGAATGTATCAGATTGATAATGGTAAAATACTCCTTAATGGAAAACAGGTGGAAATGAGTAATCCCAGTATTGCTATTAAAAATGGGATTGGAATGGTGCATCAGCATTTTATGCTTGTACCTCCTTTTACTGTTGCAGAAAATATTGTCCTTGGCAGTGAACCTAGTAATTTTGGTATGTTTGATTATAAAAAAGCTGTAAAAGAGGTTACTGATTTTTCAGAACGTTATGGTTTAAATGTTGATCCAGAAGCAAAAGTACAGGATATTTCTGTAGGTATGCAGCAACGGGTTGAGATTTTGAAAGCCCTATATAGGGGAGCTGATATCCTAATTTTAGATGAACCGACAGCAGTTTTAACACCACAAGAAGTAGATGAGTTAATAAGTATCATGGATAGTTTAACTGATCAAGGAAAATCTATTATATTTATTACACATAAATTGAAGGAGGTCAAAAAGATCTCTGACCAGGTTACAGTTATTAGAAGAGGAAAAGTCATGGATACAGTTAAAACCGATTCTGCTACTACAGATGATTTAGCAAAAATGATGGTAGGTCGTGGGGTTGTTTTAAGAGTAGATAAAAAGGATGCAAATCCTGGCGAAGTGATTTTGCAGGCCGATAAGCTTAGGGCTAAAAATGATCGTGGTCTATCTGCATTAAATGGTGTTTCTTTTGAGGTCAAAAGGGGAGAGATTCTTGGTGTAGCGGGAGTTGAAGGCAATGGTCAATCTGAACTATTAGAAGTTTTAAATGGACTGAGAACCTTGGAAAGCGGTAATATTATATTTAAGGATCAGGATATTTCAGACTATTCTACCAGAGATATTATCAAAGCAGGTGTTTCATATATTCCAGAAGATAGATTATCTCGTGGATTAATCTTGGATTTTACTTTATATGAAAATATGATTTTGGGTGATCATAATAATCCTCCCTATGCTAATGGTTGGAATATAAATTATAATAAAGTTAAAAAAGAAGTACGTAAATTAATTAAAGATTTTGACGTTAGAACACCAAATGAAAATGTCCTGGTAAAGTCATTATCTGGTGGAAATCAACAGAAGGTAATTATTGCTAGAGAGTTTGCTCGAGAACACGATTTATTAATCGCTGCTCAACCCACTAGAGGTGTTGATGTTGGTGCTATCGAGTTTATACATAAAAGTATTATAGAACAAAGGGATTCGGGTAAGGGTGTCTTATTAATATCACTCGAACTTGATGAAATTTTATCTCTTAGTGATAGGATTGCTGTAATGTATGAAGGGGAGATTGTTGAAATAATGGATAGTAAAGATGCAAGTGAAGAAAAATTAGGTTTATTAATGGCAGGTACAAGTAAAAAAGCAATGGGTGGTGGACTCTAAATGACTGAAGATAAGATGGAACCCGTTGATAAAAGTGATGTGTTAGTTTATGAAAAATATTTGAACACCTTGGCTATGCCTTTAGTAGCTGTTTTGTTTGCATTAATTATAGGTTCAATATTTATGATTGCCATAGGAAAGGACCCATTCTTTGCCTATCAGGTCTTGTTTGGAAGCTCACTGGGGAGCCTGCGGGGCTTTTATGAAACATTAGTAAGTACTACTCCGTTGATTTTTACTGGCTTAGCTGTTGCTTTTGCTTTTCGTAGTGGGTTATTTAATATAGGTGGTGATGGTCAATTCTTGATAGCCTATGTTGCAACTGCCTGGGTTGGCTATGCCTTTAACTTACCAATGATCATACATGTTCCCTTGGCCATAATTGCTGGAATCATTGCGGCAGGGTTATGGGGAGGGTTTGCAGGCTATCTAAAGGCTAGTTTCGGTGTCCATGAAGTTATTACTACAATTATGTTAAATTATATTGCTCTATATTTATCAGGTTATCTTATTGGGGGGCCATTAATGGCAGAAGGTCAACTCCCTGCAACTCCTAGAATTATGGAAACAGCAAAGTTATGGAGAGTTCCTGGTTCTAGACTGAGTATAGGCTTTTTACTGGCCTTAATAGCTGCCTGGTTTATTTACTATATATTATGGAAAACCACTACTGGTTATGAGATCAGGGCAGTCGGTCTCAACCCTGAAGGGGCTCAATATGGTGGTATAAACATTTCAAAAAATATGATCCTTGCCATGTTCATTAGTGGTGGATTGGCCGGACTAGCAGGTTCAGTTCAGGTAATGGGATTGGAATATCGTGCTTATCAGCCTTTTGGTTTTCTTGGCTATGGATTTACAGGAATAGCTGTGGCATTACTGGGAAAAAATCACCCTGCTGGTGTAGTACTGGGTGCCTTTTTGTTTGGAGTATTAGCTAAAGGGGCTAATCAGATGCAGAGTATTGCTCATGTACCTAAAGAGGTTATCGAAATTATACAAGCAATTATAATATTTTTTGTTTCTGCCGAGTATATGTTTAAATTAATTACTAAAAAAATGAAAGAAGAAAAAAGGGGTGTTAGTAGTGCTGATAAGTAGTATAATTGCTTTATTGAGTGCAACTTTAAGAATGGCTACTCCTTTGATATTTGCTGCTCTAGGTGGTGTATTTTCTGAAAGATCGGGTGTTATCAATATAGCCCTTGAAGGTATAATGTTAATTGGTGCATTTGTGGCCATGGCCTTTTCATATATGACAGGCAGTCCCTGGATTGGAGTAATAGCCGCCATGATAGCAGGTATATTTGTTGCTGCTATTCATGCTATTGTATCAATAGAGTTTAAGGCTAATCAGGTTGTGAGTGGTACTGCTATTAATATTCTGGCTGGTGGTTTAACCATATTCCTTCTTAGAGCTATGTTTGCACATGCAGGTCAGTCACCAAGTGTAAATCAAATTGAAAATCTTGCTATTCCTGTATTGAAAGATATACCTATACTAGGTGATCTTTTATTCAATCACATTCCTTTTGTATATATATCATTAATACTGGTAGGAGTATCATACTGGATATTATGGAAGACACCTTTTGGGTTGAGGGTTAGAGCCGTCGGTGAACATCCAGCAGCTGCTGATAGTGTAGGTATTAATGTGAAAAAAATAAGATATATAGCTGTGATGATAAGTGGTTTATTAGCGGGTCTTGGAG
>JBDNGI010000015.1:0-4394 GCA_041689345.1 Halanaerobiales bacterium | reverse complement strand
TAATTTTATTTATTTTTTTTCTGCTTGGTATGGTTGATCAGGTATTGATAGCCTTTACATTGGTAATATGTCATGAAATTGTCCATATGTTAGTAGCATATTTTAATGGGTTTAAGGTAAGTAAGATAGAGATATTTCCCTTTGGTGGAATGGCTGAGTATAATGGTTTATTGGAGATGGAACCCTGGCAGGAAATCAAAGTATCTCTGGCCGGACCCCTTTTTAATATTATTTTTGCAGTAATATTATATGGATTGCTTTCATTTAATATTATAAGCCCTAATAGATTTATAAGGCTTTTATTAGAATATAACATAATAATTGCTACTGTTAATTTAATTCCTGCTCTGCCTCTTGATGGTGGGCGGGTTTTGAGGTCATTTTTAGTCCTGAGTCATGGTATCAAAAAAGGAAATAATATTGCACTAAAGATCGCTAAATTTTTTGCTATTACTGGTATTATATTAGGGATTTTAATCTTGATTTTTGATAGGGCTAATATATGGTTTTTGTTTTTTTTCTTCTTTGTATATGGTATGATAAATAGAGAGGAAAAACAATTATTTTACTATTTTTTACGTTATTTATCTCAAAGACAGGATAAGGTGATCAATTTTTCAGTAAAGGAATTATCGGGTCGAGTCGTGTTTGATTATCTACCAATTAAAGATGCTATTTATTATATAAATCCAGTGAAATATAATTTATTTTTTGTTATGGATATTGATTATAATATAAAAGGAATTATTAGTGAATCAATACTCATAAAATCATATTTCAATCACAGGGATAAGGAAATACAGATGAGGGATATAATATAAATACGGCTCTTTTTATGGAAGTGTTCTATATATAGTAAAATATGAGGTGAAATTAATGAATTTAACTGAAAAATTGGATAAAATTTTATATAAAGTTACAAATCCAGTTAGGTATATTGGGAACGAATGGAATGTTATCAAGAAGGAATGGGATAGTGAAAAGGTAAAGGTAGCACTGGCTTTTCCCGATCTTTATGAGATAGGTATGTCTCATTTAGGTTTGAAGATTATCTATCATTTATTAAATAGGGAAGATGATATTATATGTGAACGGAGTTATGCCCCTTGGACTGATATGGAAGAATTGATGCGACAGGAAGAGATTCCTTTATTTTCATTGGAAAACAAAATGCCTATAAATGAATTTGATATTTTTGGGTTTACTCTTCAGTATGAAATGAGTTATACCAATATAATTAATATGTTGGATCTGTCTGATTTGCCTATCTACAGTAGAGACAGGGATGAAGAATATCCCCTGGTAATTGCTGGTGGTTCAACTGTTTTCAATCCAGAGCCAATTGCCGCGTTTATAGACCTCTTTTTTATAGGTGAAGCTGAGGATAGTATAGTAGGTTTGGTAAAGAAATATAAGGAATTAAAAGCTAAACAGCTTAAACGTAAGGAAATTCTATTAGAAATGAATAAATTACCAGGGGTATATGTACCTGATTTATATGAAGTAGAATATGATCAAGATAGTATAATTAAGGATATTTCACCTGTTCAAGATGGTGTTAAGGAGAAGATCAAGAGACAGGTAGTTAAAAATATGGATCAGGCTTTTTTTCCAACTAAATTTATAGTACCATATATGGATATTGTTCATGACCGAGCAGTTATTGAAATTTCCAGGGGTTGTACTAGGGGGTGTCGTTTTTGTGCTGCTGGTATTAGTTATCGTCCTGTTAGGGAGCGAAGTAAAGAGACTATTATAAAATTGGCAGATGAAATACTGGAGAATACAGGATATGAAGAAATTTCTCTTAGTTCATTGAGTACTATGGATTATAATGAGGTTGCTGAATTGGTTAAAATAATGGCAGAGCGTTATGAGGATAAGAGGATCAGTATATCTTTACCTTCTTTAAGGGTTGATCGCTTTTCTGTTAATCTAGCAAAGGAAGTGCAACGAGTTAGGAAATCAGGTTTGACTTTTGCTCCAGAGGCTGGTACACAACGTCTCCGGGATGTAATTAATAAAGGTGTTAGTGAAAAAGATCTTTATGATGCCGTAGAGGGTGCTTTTGAAGAGGGTTGGTCTACAATTAAACTCTACTTTATGCTAGGCTTACCTACCGAGACTGCCGATGACCTTGTTGGTATTGATAAGTTAGCTAAAAATGTACTTGATTTGGGCAGCAAAATAAGACGGCAGAGTAGTAAAAAGATGAGACGTATTAAAGTTAATGTTCGTGTATCTACTTTTGTGCCTAAACCATTTACTCCTTTTCAGTGGAGTAAAATGATAGATAGAGAAGAGATAGTAGAAAAGCAAAAGTATTTAATGGATAATCTGAAAGGCAAGGGTTTTGATTTTAGCTGGAACAACCCTGATCTGAGTCTTCTGGAGGGTGTTTTTGCCCGTGGTGATAGAAGGTTAGCTGCTGTTTTAGAAACTGCCTGGAAAAAAGGTTGTAAATTTGACGGCTGGAGAGAATCATTTTCTATTGAGAGTTGGCAGCAGGCCTTTGCTGAAAACAAGATAGATATGTCAGATTATCTTAGAGAAAGAGATTTAGATGAGGTATTACCTTGGGATCATATAAACATGGGTGTAAGTAAAGGGTTTTTGAAAAAGGAATACGAAATTGCAATTAATGGTGAATATACTGAAGATTGCAGGTCGGCTGGATGTACTGGCTGCGATATATGTTTTGAGCTAGATGCCAGTCTGGAAATAATGGGTGGTGAAGAAGATGCTAATTAGGGCAGAGTTTGAGGAATTACAGCCTGTTAAATATATCTCCCATCTAGAGTTAATGGCTACATTTCGCCGGGCTTTTAGGAAAGCCGATTTACCACTGGCTTATTCTCAGGGTTTTAATCCACATATTATATTATCGTTGGGACAGCCACTTAAAGTTGGTATGATAGGTAAGGCTGAGTATTTTGACCTTGAACTAGCAGAAGATATAGATATGAATACATTTATTAACTCAATAAATGATAATCTACCTGAAGGTATAAAGATTCTTCAAGCTAAAGTTATACCTGATAATACAAAATCTTTAATGGCTACTATTAATACGGCTGTATATGTTTTTGATATGAAGTTAAAAGATAATAACTTGGAGGGACAGGAGATGATTGATAAATTTCTCTCTGAAAATGAAATAAGGGTTATCAGACACCGCCGTAACAAGAAAGATAGGGAGTTAGATATCAAACCTTTGATATATGACGGAAGTGTTATTGAATCTGGTAGGTGGGCTTTCCGTGTCAAATGTGGCAGTACAGGTAATTTAAGGTCTGAAGAATTAATAAGGGCTTTAGCTAATTATTTTAATGACGTGGAAGCTATTCCAATAATTAATATAGAGCGTGAGGGTTTATTTATAAATATGAACAATGAATTTTATAACCCTCTTAATGATAAAGTGATAGGGAGTTGAGGACATGAGTAGTAGGCAGATAGTTATAAATTCTGGTATCCGGGAAAAAAGGGCTGCTGTACTGGTAGATGGTAGATTAGAAGACGTTTTTCTTGAACAAGACACATATGATCAGATTGCTGGTAATATCTATAGAGGTAGGGTTAAGGATGTACTTCCTGGAATGCAGGCAGCTTTTATCGATATAGGTATTGATAGAAATGCTTTTTTACATATTAATGATCTTTATCCATTGTTAGATGAAGATCAAATAAATTTATGGCAGGATAATAAGCTGAGTATTCAGCAAGTTTTACGACCAGGTCAGGAGATTATGTTACAGATTACTAAAGAATCCATAGGATCTAAAGGACCTAAAGCAACCTGTAAAGTCTCTATCCCTGGGAGATATTTTGTGTTAATGCCCTTTGAGTCTCGGATTAATATTTCCCGTAAAATAACAGACAATGGGGAAAGAGAGCGTTTAAAGTCTATTACTGCTCGTTTGACCGATTATGATTTTGGAGTCATTATCAGAACAAATGCAGTAGGAAGGGATCAAGAAGGGCTGGAACGCGATCTTGATTATTTAATTCATGTCTGGCAAACTGTTCAGGAAGATTATAATATGAGGAAAGCCACTAGTTTATTATATAGACATGTTGGTTTGATTAGACAGGTTGTCAGGGATTATCTCTCTACTGAGATAGATAAAGTGGTTATTGATAGTGAAAAGGATTATGAAAAAATTATTAGTCTACTTGAAAGGATTTCTCCAAATTTAAGAAATAGAATATATTTATATGAACGGGATACTCCGATTTTTGTTAATTATGGTGTTGAAAGGGAGTTGACAAAGGTCTTAAATAGGAAGGTTTGGCTTAATTCAGGTGGTTATGTAATTATTGATAAAACTGAAGCATTGATTAGTATTGATGTGAATACAGGTAAATATACTGGAAAAAAGAATTTACAAGAG
>JBDNGI010000014.1:0-7002 GCA_041689345.1 Halanaerobiales bacterium | reverse complement strand
CCTGTAACCCAGAATTACTGATTGCAGATGAGCCCACTACAGCACTTGATGTTACTATACAGGCACAGATACTTGACTTAATGAATGATTTAAAATCAAAACTTAATATGTCTATCATGATGATTACACATGACCTTGGAGTTATAGCTGAAGTATGTGATCGTGTTGCTGTAATGTATGCTGGTAAAGTAGTGGAATATACAGATGTTAAAACACTATTTAGTAATCCAAGACACCCCTATACCTGGGGATTGATGAACTCTATTCCACGTTTAGACGAAGAAGTGGAAAGACTTACAGCAATACCAGGAATAGTACCAAGTGCATTGAACTTCCCTGAGGGATGTAGGTATAATACCAGGTGTCCAATGGCTCAGGAAAGGTGTTTTAAGGAAGAACCAGCATTAACTGAGGTAGAAGATGGACATCAGGCAAGGTGTTTTTATACTGACAAAATCGATAAATTAAATGAAAATATAGAAACTGCATAAAAAGCGAGGTGAGAGAATTGGCAGTAGAAGAAAAGAAACTATTAGAAGTAAATAACTTAAAAAAGTATTTTCCTGTTAAGGCAGGTGTATTCAGGAAAACAGTTGCAGATGTCAAAGCAGTTGATGATGTTAGCTTTTTTATAAATGTAGGTGAAACATTAGGCCTTGTTGGAGAATCTGGTTGTGGAAAATCGACAACTGGTGCAACAATATTAAGATTACTGGAAGCAACAGCTGGAGAGGTGAAATTTGAAGGTAAAGATATTCTATCTTTAAACAAAAAGGATATGCGTGAGACCCGTAGAGAGATGCAGATAATTTTTCAGGATCCATATGCCTCTCTGAATCCCCGTATGACAGTAGCGGATATAGTAGGGGAACCTTTACAGATTCATAAACTAGCCAAGAACAAAAAAGAAAGATATGAAAAAGTAGAGAAATTACTGGACAGTGTAGGTTTAACAACAGAACAGATGAATCGTTATCCACATGAATTTAGTGGGGGACAAAGGCAGCGAATTGGTGTAGCTAGAGCACTTGCCGTAGATCCCAAATTGATAATAGCAGACGAACCAGTATCAGCCCTTGATGTATCAATTCAGGCTCAAGTAATAAATATACTGCAGGATTTGCAGGGGGAATTTGGCCTGACATATTTGTTTATTGCCCATGATTTAAGTGTAGTAAAGCATATTAGTGATAGGGTAGCAGTTATGTATTTAGGTAAAATAGTGGAATTAACAGATAAGCACAGTCTTTATGACAATCCATTACACCCATATACCCAGTCATTATTATCTGCAATACCAGAACCTAAACCTGAAAGAAAGACAGACCGTATAATTCTTGAAGGAGATGTGCCAAGTCCTGTTAATCCACCATCTGGCTGTTCATTTCATCCTCGTTGTCCTAAGGCAATGGATATATGCAGTAAGGTTGACCCTGTATTTAAAGAGTATGGAGACGGTCACTTTGCTTCATGTCACTTACTGGAGAAGTAGATTGGATGTTAATAGTGAAAATATTTTATCGGTAGAGAATATTTTCATAAAAAGCCTAAATTTAATTATAATAAGTAATGAAAACATTTATTTATAGGAGTGTTTTAATATGAAAATAAGCTATAATAAAGAAAACAAAATATTTCACCTGAATGCAAAAGACAGCAGTTATATTATGAAGATAATGAAAAATGGCCAACTTGCCCACTTACATTGGGGTAAACAGGTTCGAAGCGTTAATAATCCAGAACGATTAATACCCTTTCAACTAAGGCCGTTTGAATCATATGTTATGGAAAACCCTTCTTTTTCCCTGGATTATATTCCTCAGGAATATCCTGCTTATGGAACAAGTGATTTTCGTAGTCCTGCTTATCAGATTCAATTGGAGAATGGTACTACTATTACTAATCTAAAATATCTTTCTCATGAGATAAAAGCAGGGAAAGAAGGGCTGGCGGGATTACCAGCAACATATGTAGAAGACCGGGATGAGGCTGAAACACTTAATATTGAGTTAATAGATAAGCTAATTAACCTAAAGGTGGTTTTATCCTATACTGTATTTAAGGATTATCCAGCTATTACAAGAACAGTCTGCTTCGAAAACATGGGAGAAAAGGATTTACATCTGCTTCGGGCTTTAAGTTTTAATCTTGATTTTCCTGATGACAGTTATGAATTAGTACAGTTGTCAGGGGCCTGGGCTAGAGAAAGGCATATAGTTCGTAAAAAACTAGATCAAGGTAGGGTTTCCATAGATAGTAAGCGGGGGGCAAGTAGCCACCAGCAGAATCCATTTATAGCCTTGATGGGTGAAGGTGCAGGGGAATATAATGGTAATGTCTATGGATTTAGTCTTGTCTATAGTGGTAATTTTCTGGCGGAGGTAGAGGTAAATCATTTCAAACAAACACGTATTAATATGGGTATAAACCCCTTTGATTTTAATTGGAAATTAGAACCCGGTCAGTCATTTCAGACCCCGGAGGTTGTCATGGTTTATTCAGATTCCGGCTTGAATAAGATGTCTCAATCCTATCACAATATTTACAGGAAAAGGCTTACAAGGGGCAAATATAGAGACAAGGCTAGACCGATCTTATTCAATAATTGGGAAGCAACATATTTTGACTTTGATTCAGAAAAATTGCTTAATCTTGCAGCTAACGCCAGTGACCTGGGAATTGAATTATTTGTTTTAGATGACGGTTGGTTTGGAAAGAGAGATAATGATAAGTCTTCCCTTGGTGACTGGTTTGTTAATGAAGAAAAGCTCCCAGGTGGTTTAGCTAAATTAGGAAAAGAAATTAATGATATGGGTCTTGATTTTGGTCTCTGGTTTGAACCAGAGATGATTTCTCCTGTAAGTGAACTTTATGAAAAACACCCTGACTGGTGTATTCATGTCCCAGATAGGGAACGTTCATTATCAAGGAATCAACTTATACTTGATTACTCACGAGAAGAGGTCTGTGATTATATAATTGAACAGATATCAGAGATACTCAATAGTGCACCAATTTCTTATGTTAAATGGGATATGAACAGACATATGACAGAGGTGGGTTCTGCTGAACTACCAGCAGATAGACAAAGAGAAACAGCACATCGATATATTTTAGGGCTATATTATGTATTGGAGGAAATAACCAGCAGATTCCCGGATATCCTTTTTGAGAGTTGTTCTGGTGGTGGTGGAAGGTTTGATCCAGGTATGCTTTATTATATGCCTCAGACCTGGACCAGTGATAATACAGATTCTGTTGATCGACTAAAGATACAATATGGTACTAGTATTGTTTACCCTATTAGTTCAATAGGTGCACATGTCTCGGCAGTACCAAATCATCAGGTTGGCAGGATTACGTCTCTGGAGATGAGGGGAGATGTAGCTAAATTTGGAAACTTCGGCTATGAGTTGAATATTATCTCTTTATCTCAGGGTGAAAAAGAGATTATCAAGGAACAGGTAAGTGATTATAAACAGCTAAGAGAACTTGTACAACATGGGTCATTTTATAGATTATTGAGTCCCTTTGAGGGGAATGAAACCGCCTGGATGGTAGCATCTGAGAATAAGAGTCAGGCTGTGGTAGGGTATTATCAAGTTTTATCTATACCTAATCCTGGTTTTAAGTATTTAAAACTTAAAGGACTTGATCCTGATAGTGATTATAAGATTACAGGGACAGATGAGGTTTATGGTGGAGATGAGTTAATGCATATTGGGCTAGATTTAAGTTATATTGGTTTAGATATAAGTGAGATAGATTTGAGGGATTTTAAGAGCAGAATATGGAAACTGGAGCGTATCTAATCTTTGTTTAAAGGTGATGGCTTATTGTATAGAATTAAATATAATTCCCTGGTAATCATGATTTTAGCTAGTAATTGTAAAAACAACTCATACATGATATAATTTATGACAGGTTTTTTAATTAGAAAAATAAGCAAAACATAGAAGTATTTTAAAATTAATTACTGATGATTGCTACTTATAAATATATGAATATACTGTTCAGGTTGTTTAGTTATTTTTTCAGTTTAAACTATATTTTTATAGAGTCAGGTAATTGTGAAAAAAATTTGAGATATTATGGTTTATGGGGAGAGATATTTTATGAGAGTTACATTAAAAGATATAGCAGAAAGGGCAGGTGTTTCGATATCGACTGTATCAAGGGTCTTAAATGATGATAAAGAAAGCATTGTAAGTAGTGAAACAAAACAGCTAGTATGGCAGTTAGTAAAAGAGATGGGATATACAAAAAGTAAGAAACGAAATAATATAAAGAAAAATACAAAGGAAATAGGCATTATTTTTAATGGTACCAAGAGTGTTTATAATCACCCTTATTTTTCTGCATTATTAAGGGCTATTGAATTAGAGGTTAAAGACCAGGGGTACACAATAGGATTTTCTATATGTGAAGCAGATATTAAGAATAAATCTGTACTTCATAATGTATTAACCAGGAATGTTGATGGTATAATAATAGCTTCTCTGTTAATAGATAATGAACTCCTGAATGACCTGAATGAACATTTTGAAAATCTTGTGTTTATTGATACTGTACACTCTGATGTGGGTCATGATTTAATATCTGTAGAAAAAGAAGCGTCAACTTATAAAGCAACCAGATATTTAATAGACTTTGGACATAAGAAAATTGCCTTTCTTGGAAGTAATTTAAATAATAAAAAGGTTCCATCTTTTAAACAGGAGATGCGGTTTAACGGTTTTTTAAGGGCTATGGATGATTCTGGTATTCCAGTAGAAAATCATCTGTTAAAGGATGCACGTTGGACTTTAGATGGTGGCTATAAACAGATGAAGAAGATCTTGAATGGTTTTGATCGACCTACTGCGGTCTTTAGTGCCAGTGATATGATGGCTATTGGTGCTATGCGAGCTATACAGAAAGCAGGATTAAATATTCCAGAGGATATCTCAATAATTTCATATGATGATATCGACATGGCACGTTTTACTCATCCCCCCTTGACTACATTACATGTTTTTAAAGAAGATATCGGTAAATTAGCGGTTAAGATGCTGATTGAAAGGATTAATGGCGATGCACCAGAGATGCCAATTAAGGTATTTGTTCCTACTGAACTAAAGATTAGAGAAACTGTTGCTAAGCCTATAAAAAAACCAAAAATTTGAAGTTGATACCATAGATTATATCAATACTGTTTTTTTCAAAAATCTTAATTTTGTTGATAAACAAAGGCTGGATATGATGCTACGAATTTATTTGATTAAACGTGAATATAAGAATATAGCTCTTATAGTTTTAAAATATACTTGATTTTATATAATGAGGAGGATGTTGTAAATGTCATTTAAAATTGCCTTTATTGGGGCAGGGAGTATTGGTTTTACTAGAAGGTTAGTAAAAGATGTATTGTCTGTGAATGAGTTTGAGGATATTGAAATATCTTTTAATGATATAAACGAACGGAATTTGGAGATGGTTACACAGCTTGTACAAAGAGATATTGATGAAAATGGGTTGGAAATCAAGATTCAGACTACTACTGATAGAAGAGAGGCCTTGAAAGATGCTAAATATATTATCAATGTTGTAAGGATTGGTGGACTTAATGCCTTTAAATTAGATGTTGATATTCCTTTAAAATATGGTGTTGATCAGTGTGTAGGTGATACCTTGTGTGCTGGTGGAATTATGTATGGACAGCGTGATATTCCTGTAATACTTGATTTTTGTAAAGATATAAGGGAAGTAAGTCACCCTGATGCTTTATTACTTAATTATGCGAATCCTAATGCCATGGTTACCTGGGCTGCTAATAAATATGGTAAGGTAAATACTATAGGGCTATGTCATGGTGTACAACACGGCCATCAGATGATAGCGGAGGCATTTGGCTTAGAACAGGAAGAAGTAGATATCATCTGTGCAGGTATCAATCATCAAACATGGTACACCCAAATCAAGCACAATGGTAAGGATTTGACAGGTGATTTGTTAGAGGCTATGGAAAAACACCCTGAATATAGTAAAACTGAAAAGGTTAGAATAGATATGTTGAAGAGGTTTGGATATTTTAGTACTGAATCAAATGGTCACCTGAGTGAGTATTTACCATGGTATCGAAAACGATCTGAAGAAATAAATGATTGGATTCATCTTGGAGAATCGTGGATTCATGGTGAAACAGGTGGATATCTCAGGGTTTGTACAGAAAGTAGGAATTGGTTTGAAACGGATTTTCCTAACTGGCTACAGGAACCAGCCAAAGAATATGACCCGGCAGATAGGAGTCAG
Organism: Halanaerobiales bacterium; assembly: GCA_041689345.1. Lineage (GTDB taxonomy): Bacteria > Bacillota > Halanaerobiia > Halanaerobiales > DTU029 > JBDNGI01. Next base: position 711 of record JBDNGI010000014.1, on the reverse strand, counting down.
GAACATGGTTCTTATATTATTGAAGGATTAGAAACAGGTAGAGTATATCGGGGACATTTTAATGTGGTTAATAATGGTGTTATTACTAACTTACCTGATGATGCGGTAGTTGAAGTTCCTGGTTATGTAGATGCTAATGGTGTGAATATCCCTGTGGTTGGAGTTCTCCCTCTAGGATGTGCAGCAGTCTGTAACAGCAGTATTAGTGTACAAAGAATGGCAGTTGAGGCTGCAGTAAATGGTGATGATCAGCTTCTAAGGCAGGCGATGATGATGGATCCTCTAGTTGGTGCTGTCTGTAATCCCCCTGAAATATGGCAGATGACAGATGAAATGTTGGTAGCCCAGGCAGAATGGCTCCCTCAGTATAAAGAAGCAATAGAAGAGGCTAAAGAAAATTTAAGTAAAGGTGATTTAATTCCTACTAAAGATGGTTATCAGGGTTCTGCTAGATTGAAGGTTAAGACTGTTGAAGAAATGGCAGAAGATAAAGAAGAAGCCACTAGATTAGCTGATGCATCAGATAAATCCTAAGTTATAAGTTAAAGTATATATGGTATAATACATCCTGAGACAAGTATTAGCATTATGGAGAGTCATATTGTCAACGACCCTACCCAAATCGTAGATTTGGATGAGGCTTGTTAAAGAGCCTAGTTGATTAGCCTAAGCCTTAGTTGGCTACGATATGCGAGAAAATATAGGTACCGT
>JBDNGI010000013.1:0-4139 GCA_041689345.1 Halanaerobiales bacterium | reverse complement strand
TAGATAAGTAAACAATATAAGGAAACTGCCCTTAAGGAGACTCCAACTAAATCTTTATTCTGGTTTAAGCGGCAGGTTTACTGGCCATCACCTTCTATATTACCGTCACTGCTATCTCCAAATATATTCAAAGACCTAAGCATTAACTGCATATCATTAGGTAGAAAAATAGTCGTTGCTTTGCCCTGACCCAGATTCTGAGTTATTTTTTCAGCATTATATAGCTGGAGGTAATCTGTCAAAATCTGGGGATGTTCCTTTAAGACCTCTGCTATCTTCTGATAACCATAAATTTCGGCATCAAACTTACATTTCTCTGCCTCTGCCTCTGCACGGGCCTTTACCAACATCGCTTCAGCCTCCATCTCAGCATAAGCCTTCAAGGCTTTGGCCTCTTCTATCTTAGCCTCTTTTAATGCCTCAGCTTTCATAATATGTTTCTTCTTTTCCAGCTCTCCTTGCTTTTGTTCAATTAACTCTTTTGCAAAGTCACCCAGTTCAAACTCCTTAATCTCCAACTGTGTAACATCAATACCCCAATCAGTAACTGCAATATCGGCTTCTTTCTCAAGACCGCGGGAAACAGTCTCCCTAGAACAATATACCTCTTCCAAATCAATCCGACCTATTTCGTCGCGCAAAATAGAACGAATTGTTAGTTGAAGAGATTTAACATAGTCATTTACATTAAAAACTGCTTTCCTGGGATCAACCACCTTAAAAAAGACAATTGCATCAACCTTAAACTGTACATTATCTTTAGAGATTACCTTTTCACTGGGAAAATCAAAAACTATCTCTTTAACATCAATCTGATGAGTCCTTTTGACAGTTAGAGTATTTGGATCTGTAACATAAAAATAGTGAATCTGTCCAAACAAGCCGAAAAGTGAAAAAAAATAATTCAAACCAGGTTTCAGTGTCTTAACATACTTACCAAAACGGGTAACAGTAACATTACTGCCCTCTTCTACAAAAACAAAACGAAATAGTCCCAAAGTAAGCCAGGTTAAAATACGATCTACACTAACTTTACTCATACTAATATTCTCCAAATTCATCTTAATCCCCCCTAATAATATATCCCCTCAAACTCTACTATTAAATATCTATATGTAATCTATATTCAGGAGCAGGGGGATTTATTGATTAAGGATTAAAAAAACAGCCTTTCCAATCAAGTTCAACCATTTATGTCAACTTAAATTTATATTTCCCACAATCTACAGATAAAACAATTGCGGTGGATGTTTCTTCACAGAATGATATATTCTCAAACTGACTATAAAATTGGGAGTCTTTCCAAATTATTTGGTCAGATATGCAGATACATACTTGACTAAAATCTAATTTGGGAATCTTAATAATGGCCGTCATATTATCTGGGATAAATACATCTAAAGTAAAACCAGAATTACCCTTTTCCCATTTAACTTTTATTTCCCCACCAACAGTAGGTACATTCCCTTCAGCAAATGCCATATCTGATGGAATATATGGAGCTATTTCTACCTTTTCAAAACCAGGCATAACTGCTCGTATTCCTACTATATATTGTACAAACAACCTGGCTGGATAGGCATTCCAGGCATGACTGTGAGATTCAATATCATCAAAACCCTCCCAGATTGTTTTCGAACCTTGAGCTATCATATAACCCCAACCTGGATACTGTTTACTATTAATTATTTCATAAGCTGTATCTTCTTCTCCATTTTCAAATAAAACCTGCAGTAGTGGTAATGAAAGAAGTGTTTTACAATCAAAGCCCTGTTTAACTATATTTTTTAATAAGTCCTGTTTATCCCCTGCAGGAACCAGTCCATAGCTTAAACCGAGTACATTAGTACCTTGATGACTCTGAGAAGATTGATAACTATCCATAAACCTCTGCTTTTCTGAATCATATAAATACTCCCTGATCTCTCCTTTTATTAAACTAGACCACTTATTATACATATTTCTATCATCATTAAATTTAAGTATATCTGCTATTTTTGCCATTATCTTTAAACAAAAATAAAACTTACAGTTCTGTACAGTTAAAAACTCACCACTATGATCTATATTGGGATAAGGCCAATCACTAATATGCCATCCATCAGCCTTTGGTATTAGTCCAATTTTTGGATCCCGAATCTTCCAATAATAATTTAGCATTCTCTTAACAGTTTTATAGTATTGTTTTAGAACACTCTTATCGCCATATATCCAATAAAGCTTCCATAATAATATACAAAAATGTAAATCCCATTCTGGAATAATCAGGTTAAAGTCTGGATGTTCAATATTTGCTGGATAGACAAAAGGAAATCTACCATCTTCCATCTGTCCATCCTGGAAATCCTGTAGAGTCTTTTTTAATAATTCAAAGGTTGTAAAAGGTTCAAAATTATAAGTCAGGGTTTCAGCCTGCAACTCTGTATCTGCTAGATATTGTGCCTGCTCTCTATGAGGACAGTCTACTAACTGTCCCAGCATATTATTTTTCTGTGTTTGAATACAGGACTGATATATCTTATTTAATAATTTATTAGATGAATCAAAATGACCCTGATAATCTAGTCCTGTATGAACAGCAGCAACACTTATATCTTGATTACTTATTAGTTGAGGATAACCACTTACCTCAATATATCTAAAAGCCTTATAAGAAAAGTCTGGTGCCCATACCTCCTCATCAAGTCCTTTCATAGTATATTGATCATAATAATGGTGTGATTCTTCATTACAGACATTATGTTTTACCCGCCCTTCAGCATCCATATCTTCAGAATATCGCATCCTGATTGTTATATCTTTTTCACCTTTTAAACTAATAATCGGCCACCCTGTAAGCACTTTACCTACATCAAATACCTGAAGACCTATTTCCTGTATCCCAGACAATTCAGGCGTTAACAATTCTTCCACTATTCCTTCTGGAACTGTCTGTTTCTTCAACTGCCAGTTTTCTTGATTAATAGTTGATATGACTGCATTTTCCCAACTATTATCATTAAAATCTAGCAACAGCCAATCTTCTGGTTCTTTATTTAAATTATAGTCTTCAATCGCAGATATTCGTCTGTTTTGTTGAAAGGGTGTACCACTGGTATAGGCAGTATTTTCTGTTACCTTCCAGGACTTATCTGTAATAATAGACATTGTTGAGTTATCTTCAAATATAATATCTGACTGTAGGAAAAATCCTGGTAAACCATTTACATAATTCTGCCCATCCCCTCCCAGATAATGAACTTTAGCACAAAAAACATTATCTCCATTTTTTATTAATTCAGTAATATCATAGCTTAAATAATATTTGGAATGTAGCGGATTAGAAGGAACCGGTGACCCATATCCCCCAACCCTATTATTATTTACATAAAAATGAAAATAGTTATGTGCTGATACATAAGCAATAACCTGTTTAATATTTTTATTTAATGAAAACTTTTTTCTAAAATAGGCAAAATCATTTATCTGAATACCCCTATCCTTCCATATCCATAAAGCCTTCGGGTTTGATAATGAAGCAAATTCTGTAGATACCCTAAAGGAACTTTGATCCTTCTTATAATAGACAGTCATCTAAATATCCCCTCTCTTTTTTAAACTCAACACAATATTAATAATATTAAAAAAATCCTTTTATTATTAATTATACAAAAGATATATTATTCCTTTATTCTAATTCCTCTAGCTATTTCTACAGCCTATAATAAGTATATCGCAAACGCAGGAAACATTGTAGATAATGCAGATTATAATAAAACTAAAGTTAATAATAACTAGTATTATGCATTATATCATAAAAAAGTCGCCAAACGGCATCATATCAAGTGTCTTAGGATTAATTAACTTTAGACCTGTTTGCTGGTTTCTCCCCATAAAAAATTTACTACTGAATATAATTCAAAGGATTAACAGGTTTTCCATTAATCTGAATTTCGAAATGAAGATGAGGACCTGTAGAGCGACCTGTATTACCTGAAAGACTTATTAGCTGACCCTTTTCTACCCATTGTCCTCCATGAACTAATAATTTAGAATTATGCGCATATAGTGTTCTAATACCCTTTTGGTGCTCAATTACTACTGTATAGCCATAACCAGAAGACCATTCACTATAAACTACCTTACCAGAACGAGCAGCT
>JBDNGI010000012.1:0-1766 GCA_041689345.1 Halanaerobiales bacterium | reverse complement strand
TTATCACTCTATTTAAAACATATTTTTTAAACTCAACAGCAATATTATATGCCTCTGCAGCCTCTTCTTTTGTTGGTTCATACCAATCATCCGGATAACGAATTTCCACTGTATAGCTCTCTAATATTTCAGCTTGTTGGTATAGACTTTCTGATACATTTTCAATCTCATGCATTAGGTCAAGTAAATATGATAAACTATGTGTTCTTTTAAATGATATATCTATCTTGATCTATCAAATAAGCTTTTAAATACTTTTCTACTGCCTGTTGACAGTGAAAACAAATAGCATCTGTATACTCTGCTTGATTATCCAAAGCAAGTTTTGCCATTCCCAGATCATTCCCAGCTTTATGTATCCATTCCTTTACTAAATCTAGTTTCTTATCCATAAAGCACCTTACCATTCTTTAATGCTTTATTAATAAAAGCATGTTTATTATTTTTCCATTCGTCAATCTCGTCCTGGGAATATACAAGTAAATCAATGGGTACTTTAATTCCTCTTAAATATTTTCTTATTTCTCTGGACCTTTTATATCGTGGAATATCCATATCCTTTACTACCAGGATATCTAGGTCACTATCATCATCTGGATTACCTTCAGCATAAGAACCAAATAAAATTATTTTATCTGGATTTATATTTAAAGCTATTCGTTCAACAACTTCATTAATCTTATCTTCAGGTATCAAATAGATCACCTCATTTTTTAAGTTATTTATTTACATCTATTATAACATAATTTCCCTATTAATAATACATTAGACATTTAGTACTTTTTATTTTTATTAATTTAATTTTCATCATAATTTGGAAGCCCCTCAAATATTCCACTCAGATACATTTTCTCTATATTCTGAGCAAGTCTAGGCTGTTCATCAGAAAATCGCTTAACCCAACTACCTTTTGATCCATCAAAGTTAACAGAATAAATTTGATCAGGTCTTAAAATAGAAGTAGTTAGTAGATTAGTAGAATGAGAAACAAAGAAAATCTGAGAAGAGCTGGATGCTTTCATAAAGTATTTAATTAATAATTCTTCTAATTCATTATGAAATCCACTTGAGAACTCATCAACTAAAAGCATACCCTTCTTGTTTATTATGTTTAAAAATGAAGGTAATATATTTAACAATGTTTGATTTCCTAAAGATTCTTCCTCATAAGGTATAACAGTATCAATATCTTTTCTTTTAAAAAAAACAGTTTTATTATTATTTCCAGTTCTTAAGTTTATTTTACCATTAGAAAATTCCTTAGAATATTCTATTGTCTGCTGGAAATTATGTTTATCAAAGAAATTATTAATACTGGCTGTGCCCTGATTATTTAGATACTCATCCAGTAACAATTCATCTTTACCATAAGGAATTACATCTCTCTCAAAGGCATTAATATATATAGAATTCTGAAGATATTCAAACCATGTCTTTAATATTTCATTACCCGCAAACCTTGTATTAAAATATAGAGTTCTTAAAAATAGTGTTTCATTATCTAGATCATCTTCATTATAGATTGTTTCTTTGTCATCGACTATATAGGACCGTGCATTAAGTCCCATTCTATCCAGTAATAGCTTATCATCTATATATAATTTCTCAAAAATAGTATTCTTTATTGGATTATTCGTTATTAAGTATCTTATCTCTTTGTCCATTACATTAAAATAATAATCTATTGAAAAATCCTCTTGATCCCCTGTAATTCCCTTGAACCCCCATCACCAATAAAAACAGCATTCTCTGCTTCTACTCTCATA
>JBDNGI010000011.1:0-4596 GCA_041689345.1 Halanaerobiales bacterium | reverse complement strand
TATATCAACGGTTGACACGGTTTTATATTTTTGTATAATAGGAAATTTTAAGAAGTAACCCCCTGTACCTTAATTTGACAATGTATAAATAAACCTGGCCATGCGGTATAAATATTTAAGGTCGTCGGGTTTTGCTACCCCTTTCCCCCTAAATATTACACTTTTTTTGCATTCTCAATGCTTCTCATTAATTAAACACCTTCATATCGTAAAAAGTTTTCTTATCCCTGTGGTATAAGTCAGCTAACGGCTTTATTGACCTGTTAATATGTATCAATATGTATCAATATGTTTAATTTAGCGCATTTATTTTAAGAATGGATTTTTATTATTAATTTCCTTTGCTATCACCATCTTTATCTTTTTTTAAAGTGAGGTTTAGTTAAGTTTTCGTGTCAGCAAACTCCCTGGTATCAACTAAAACTATTAAACTTTTCAGCAACTGCTTTAATTTTTTTTTGTATATCTGTAAGATAACTTGCTGCTAACATTTAATCCTACCTCCTGCAAAAATGCCGGACTTTTTTCACTTCTTCAACTATTATTGACTACTATCATCTATTGAATATAAACTGCTATATATTCATCCATATATTTGATGTAAACTATACCGAATATAGCTGTATTATATAGTACCCCCTTCTTTATTGTGTAACCTTTATGCAATATCCCTGTTATATCAATGGTTCGCAGGTGGTGTTTTTTTAAGCTAAAATATATACCACAAAGCACCCCTTAAAGGGAATATTTTTCAAGCTTAAAATAGGTTACACAAAGCACTAATTAAATGGACACGGTTCAGAATTAATTATTTTTTTTGCTTTCCTGTAATTAAACTTTTCTTCTATCTCTTCATCTGAATAGAAATGACAAGTTGCTTTATGAAAACAGTCCTTACATTTGTCAGTTTTATTGCATATTTTAAAAGTATTCTCTTCATCTATATCCGGTAATCCTTTAACTCTGTAGTAATTCGGGTTGTGCTTTAATCCTTTACCCCTGTTATCACGCTGTATAATCTCAATGTGTTCTTTATTAACTAATTTATTTATTCTATCATCTAACTTATTTCTGTTATTTCTGGTCCCGCTTGCTTCATTCATTTGCTTGAATGCCATGTAAAAAACCCCGTTTTTGTTTGCATACATCAATGAATGTATAATCATTACAAATAAAAGTTTCCTTAATGCTTTTGTACCCTTGCCCCTTACTTTTACTGATAAAACTTTTTCTATTATACCCTTAGTGATGAACGCCTCTTTATGTATATCATGAATAGGTAATTTATACCGTTCATTAAATACATCTTTTGCTATTCGCTTATATTCTAGCTTGCATTTTTCCAAACTGGTTTTATAATACTGTGGGTTTAAAGTTTTATGCCACTCAATTAATTTTTGATATATTTCATTACTACAATACCCCTGCTCTCTATATCCTAAAGCAAGTACAAATGCCTTATTATGCCGTGTGCCTGCCTCTGCGATAACTTTATTCTCTATACTATTAACTAACGCCTCTAATGGGTTCCTATAGCTTTCTAACAGGTTTATACTGTCAACTATTTCTTTGAATTCTGATTTATCCTGTTCTGTTAAAATTGTAATATCATTGATATCAATTATATCTTTTATTGTCTCCGGCTGTACTGGTTCAATTCTTTGCAGTTTGTCTAATACTTGATTATTATTTAACTGTCTGCCGTGTTCATCACATAGGTAACAGTAACCTTCATTCTTAGAGTCTCTAGCTTTAAAGTTAATCCCTAAAGGTAACTTATGACTGTTATTTCCCCCTGCAAGTTCAACTTGATTTTTGTTATAACCCGTATCTATTCTGATTAATTTATAAAACTCTTTAATTTTTCTAAATTTCAACATCTCTGATAAAAATATATCTATATGATAACCCTTGTTTCCACTGAATGAAATAATTATTGCTTCATCTGGTATTCCGTAACTTCTTAATGTTTTGTAAACTTCATTATTTGCCTCAATGTCTGGTATGTCAATATCTAAACCTATAAATTTTGATTTATTCATTGGCTGGTAAACTGCAATTGTTTTTTTACCTTTGAGATGATCTTTTAAATCTGATAAGGATAAACCCCATTTTCTCTTTTTACCCTTCTTACAATGCTTGTATTCACCCTTATAATTCATCATATCCCATTTATACCGTACCGTTATATAAAGCCTGTCCAATAATTCAGCTACTCTTTTATTAAAATATTTTTCTGGTTCGTATTCCTTCAGATACTCATCATAGGCAATATTATGTTTTTTCAAATGACTTGCAGTAATTTTTTTATATTCCTGACCACAAATCTTACATTTAATCATATTTAAGCCTTCCCTTTTTTATCAAAAATACCCCCCGGTAACCCACCGGTGGGAAGGGTATACCAGGGAGTAAACTTTTTACTTTGCTTTCTGTAATAATTCCTGCTGTTTTGCTGCTCTAAATTCCTGATATTCTTTCTTGATTTCCTCTGGATCATAGCCTAGAACCTTTATAGCTTTTAAAATATTAACATTAATTTTTTGAGTAGTGCCGTTCAAACAATTGTAGGCCGTGCTAAATCCTATATTAGTTACACTGGCCAACTCCTGAATTGACCAATTATTTTTTTGCTGAATTTTTTTGATTGGATTTCTCATTATTTCACCTCCTTATTAAATATAAATATAAAAAAAGGCCCTGTAAGGTTATTCCCCCACAAGGCCTTTAAGTATTTTTAAGCTCATATTTTATACGATAAATCATATTTTTTTATTATAAATTAATATAAATCTATTGCATATGTAGCTACAATTATGTTATAATATGTTACTAGTACTAGTACTACATTATATACTAATTTCTAATTTGGAATAAACTAATTGCCTTGTAGAGGGGCTTGTTTATTCCTTATTTTTTTGTCTTAATTACTATGTTTTTCTTTCTTTATTATATCATGTTGTTCCGAAATATTCCAATAGTTTGCTTTTTTAAGTAACCCCTCCTATATCAAAACTTGCGAAATCTTACACGGAGCTGACCACGCGGTCGATGGAAAGTAACTCCTAACCTCTAGATGGACCCCTACCTTTTTTTTATAATGTGAAAAAATAGAAAATAGCCCTTTTTAATAGTGTCGATAACTATCCTTAAAATATATGCTTATTTATATAAATTTAAAGTGCTATTCAAGCTAATAATGGTTTTATATCTTTAACCACTGTTCACCACAAGATTACTGCTATATTAGGGTTTATAAAAACCCTTTTAGGCTATTTTATCGGTTTGACAGCGGTTATATATATAATACCTGGACAAGCTTCCTTCACCCCTCCCCCCCTAACACCGCTTCCGCGCTAATAATTTAAATAATTAGCTATATATTCGACTGTTGCTTCTTTATTATTTTAAGTCTGCCCATCCCAACTCATCTAAATAAGGAGTTATAGTTGCTGTAAATCCATCTAAAGTATAAACTATAGTTTTTCTAGATTCTTGATAAGGCCAGTACCCAAAAATTAATTCATCATGTTCCATCATTTTTTTAACAAAACTTTTTAATGTATCCTGATCTTCTTTAAAAAATAGTCCATTACCATCAGATGCAATAAACCATTTAGTTCCTACAATTTCATTTTTATCAAAACGATAAATTAAATCTTTAAGATAGTCATTATAACTAGGATCTACTCCTAAACTGCCCAGATAATCAGTTATTAATATTAGTTCTGTATGACCCTCTATTCTTCTGAACCCAATACCATGGGTAGAATCTTTTGACTTATCAATAAATAACTTGTAAATATATAAAGTGAACTCGTCTGTTAGCAGATCTTCCCCAGCCTCAACCACCCAATCACCATTTTTAGCGAATTCTGCTGCAGCTGTAATAGAAATAGTTAAAATTAAAGCTGTTATTAAAGCAATTATCAATAATTTCTTTTTCATTTTATATTCCGCCTCGTGTAAGTTATCAATTATATTTTTTTGCATTTTGGATTTTTTCTTCTTTTCTAATTTTTTTCATCAATCTTTGATAGTCCTCAGCGTCTATAATTCCTTTATACTGGTTATTAAAGCTCTCCAGTGCTATAGCTATACTATTTAATTCACCGCGATCAAACAAGCTAAATCTGGCCTGCTCATCACTTTCTTTGATATTCTCAACTATATTTTTGTGTCTTTGCTGCAATCCTCTGTATCTGGATAATAAATTATTATAATCTGCTTGCAACTTGTCCAACTCTTCGGGTTGCTCATGCTCTAAACTCTGTAAATAGTCCTGAATCATGCTCAAACGCTCATTTATGGACATCATATTGAAATCTTTGATATTATACTGCTGTTCTTCCTGCAGCTGCTTAAAGCTCTCTCTGACCGTCTTAATAGCAGTCAAAACTTGCTTAATCCTGGTCTTCTTGAATTCCATTGTTAATCCTCCTTATATTGTGCTTTCAGCTATGCTTTCCCTTCAAGGTGTGAACCTCACCTGCAATCCTTTTAAACCTGCTAAAAACCCAATCAGGTTGTGGAATTAATTATTCTCTACATACTCTTTTACCTTATTTTCTAGCCAATCTCTATAAGTTAGATCAT
>JBDNGI010000010.1:0-1784 GCA_041689345.1 Halanaerobiales bacterium | reverse complement strand
CTTAATAATACAATCTTTTTCCCTTGTCCAACTTTATCTTCAGCAATACACCTTACTCTATCTTGAATCTCAACAATGGCTTGATATGACTTTTGTATGTAATTAATAGATCTTTTAGTGATTTCTTTCATACCATCAGCAGTTAATAGATATTGTACATTACGTGCATTTAACTTCTTCACCTTAATCAGACCTTTTTTAGTACAATGTTTAATTAATGCATTAGCAGTACCAAGCCCAACATTTGTCTTCTTAGCTATTTCTCGTTGCGAAAGGGTATGGTCATCTTCTAATATTTTTAAAATACTAATAACTCTTTCATCCATTTATAACCAACTCCTGTTAGATCTATATTACTGCTGTTCATTTTCAGAACCAATTTTATTTTAATATATTTCCATTCTTTTGTCAATACTTTTTGAAGAAATTCAGAACAAATTATCATAAATTTAGAAATGCTGTAATATAAAAAAGCAAAAAACTCCTACTTTTATTAAAGTTTGGAGCTTTTTGCAACTGTATACCCTCTTCTAAACTCTCTTTAGCTTTAATGGGCGATTACTACCAAATTTATTAGTCCTTTGATGAAGATCAAGAATATATAAGTTAAATCTTCGCCAAACAGTAATTTTATCTTATTATTCTTTGCCGTGGCAAAATGAACACATGTTCAGCGGAGTCCTTTCAGACTGGAAATCATATAATTCATATTTTGAATACGATTATCCTTGATAAGATATCCCTGCTTTTTTAAATTTCTTAGGTATCTATATAATGTAGTATCAACTATAAAATCATTATTGTTTACAATTTCCATAGGTGTAAAAATAGGTTTATTTAAAATAACTTCTACATACTTTTCCCTTAATGCAGACTGTGTTTTTTTTATTTCCGCTGCCATATTTTTATAATTCTCCACGATAGTGTCAGTTTTATATTGATTAAGCTCTATTAATTCATCTTCTAATTTTTTTAGAAAATAACTTATCCAGCTACTCCAATTCTTATATCGAAACAATCTAACTAACTGATAATAGTACTCATCTTTATCTTTAGCAAAAGCACTACTTAAGTACAATGTTCTTTCCTGAGTAATTCCCAGGTCATTACATAATAAAGGAATTATAGTTCCCGTTATTCTTCCATTACAATATCTATAAGGGTGAATCATAACTAGTTGTCCATAAGCAACGGCTGCAGTGATTAATGGATGTAAGTTACTTTTCTTAATAAATATATCTAGGTTATCCATTAATTCATTTATTCTATCTTCACTAGGCTGCATATGATTTCTAACATCAAGACCATCAGTAGCCTCTACTAGCCAGATTTGTCGTTTCCTATATAATTCTGTTTGAGCTATAATTCTTTGCTTGCGATTATCAAGTAGTTTTTGTTGAAAGTTATTTAATAGATCAAGAGAAAATCCTTTTTCTTTTAATATAGAGTCTTGTTCTTTATAATAATCAATCATAAATCTAATTTCATTAAGGTCATCAGCACCATAACCCCTATCCAACAACTTGTCCAGATACTCATCAAAACTAAGATCACTTATTTCAAGAGAGGCAGCAGATAAAACCTCTTCTGCCCTTAAATAGGCTTGTACAAGTTTTTTTTGAGGGATATATCTTAACATACTATCAAAGCGACCTATTTCCAGGTTGACCTGCATAATATGGTCTTTAAAATCATCTATTTTTATATTGTTAATTGATAGCATTTCTGGATAATATGCTTCAATAGACATAGTTAACTTCCTTTAGTTTGTTAGCTAATTCCTG
>JBDNGI010000009.1:0-2883 GCA_041689345.1 Halanaerobiales bacterium | reverse complement strand
TGCAGCTATACCTTAATGAGTTCGTTTATAAACTCAACAGGAGGTATTTTGGTGATCGTATCTTTGATAGGCTAGTAATAGCAAGTATTACAGCGAGTGGACATTAAACGGATATACAATAATATAATTGTCAATCGAGGCTATCCTAATTAGATAGCCTATTTGTTTATTTAACCTTCTGAGATTCAGTGTAGATATTACTGGATTTCCCCTATTGATTTTTCTGATTATTCTTACAAAAAAACATTTTTTTGATTCCAATATGGGGGAAACCCCCCATATTTAATAATAGAATCATGTATTTCGTGCCGTTATATTGGTATTTCATCTAAAAAAGTAGCGATTATTTTTTTTAATTAATATTTATAATAATATTTACTATGCTATTAATACAAAACTAAATTGGTCCCAAATCGATTTGACCTAGATTCTTCAAATAATCTTCCGTATTAATTAGAATTGTTAGAACCTATTAAAGCAATTTAGATGATGGTTATCCTATTAAACATCTAGTTATAAAAAGAAATTAAACACTTGATTGAAAAATCAGGTGTCAATATAACGAATTAATAAGACAGGTTAAGCCTATGATGCTAAAATTACCCACTTCGCTTAATGTTATATCTTACGCTTTAGCAACTTTGTTATTTGGTGCTTTAAGCCTGAATTCTGCAAAGGCAGCTTCCTTAAATCTGGAAAACCTGCTAACAGAATTTGTATCGTCTAAGGATTTAACCGAATCGGGAAGAAAGGTTCCTTTAAATATGATTATTAGCAATAGCACTCCGAAGGTAAGAGATATTGTAACTTATACGTTAAGCATTATCAACAATGGCCCGGATGCTGCATCGGGAATCAATATAAAAAACATAGTTCCCCAGGTATATAGTCATGTCGGTATTATCAACAATAGTGGAACTTTTAGATCAAGGGCTGTTGCCTGGTCGGCAGTTAATGTGTCTGCCTCAGCAATAATCAAGCTTACCTTTCAAGTTGAGGTAAAAGCATCAACAAATACGGCAAATGAGTATTTGAAAATTGAAAAAATAACAGCTTCAGATCAACTTGACCTTAATTCATCATACAATAGTCGTCCCTTAAGGATTAATCCTCAATTTGCCGATCTTGCTTTAAGCATAACCGTGAGCAATAGAAACCCGAATGTAGAAGATACTGTGACCTACACCCTGAGTATTACAAATAACGAGCAACATCCTGCTGTAGAAATCAGTATAGAAAACAGGGTGCCTTTTGGATATACCGATATCACCAATGCTAGTGACATCCTCAGTTCAAGTAATTTGATCTGGTCGAGACTTAGTTTAAATAATAGTGGAACCTGGAATATAGGATTGAACTCTAGTAACGATTGGTGTGCTTTTATTGACTTTACTACTAAACATCATTCAATAGATGCTAAGACTATTGAGGAAATAAAAAATGAAATACTGGCTAATAGAATTATTCGTGTTTCAGAATCACATAAACTCTCAATTTTTAATACATCACCTGAGATTACCTCAATAAAGGGTCATGGTTTATGTGCTTTAAATTCAACCCCACTAACAGGAAATTCCTATTTAGTTAAAAATAATAATATAATAAAATTCCATAGTGGAAGTAGCTCACAATATAAATTCATAGAGGCACAAGATTATCATCGTCAAGTTTTTAATCCTATTATTTAAAAATACAGTTGGCAGCTTTTAATTATAATAAATGAAAAATAATTACTTTACATATCTCTCTCAAAAATTAACCAGCAATATACTGAGTGTATTATTATTGCTGATGTTACTCTTTGCATCAAGTATAGTTTCAGCTCAAACTAATGCGCCAAGTATTAAAAAGAAAGTTTCTTTTCAATGGGAAGAGTTAGCGCAATCTGGTCCTAATCAACCAGCATCCATTAAAAGCATAACCTTAGATGAGAAAGTGTATAATTTATTTGCTATGCCATCCAGTTATGAACTTACTCAACAAGGGACTAGCGCCAGTAATAACAAAATTAGGCAGAATGGTGCAGTCTTGATTACAGGCAGCAACAATGGTAGTAGTGAATGGATGAGTAAAGCATTGGCAGCTTTTCAATCTAAAAATCTAAACCATTATTTTGAATCAAATCCAAATGGTGCTAATATATGCAACACTTGTTTTACTGATATTTCAACTACATCTGCTCAAAAACAATCCTTACTCTATAATCCTTCTATTCCATCAAATACGGGAGGAATTGTAGCTATTACAGAGAGAAATGCCAATAATCGTTTTCATATTGCCGTATATGGTACACCAGCAAGAGGTGGTGATGAGCAACTTTTAGGGCAAACATTCGTGCAACCTGGAACGACTGATGCTTATGGTTTTGGAGGAACGGGAAGTAGTAGTAATATGGGAACAATTGGCGCTACCAATTCTCCTAGTGGTGATTCAGATTATTGGTTAAGTGACAGGGTAATTGAGAATCGTGGGACCATTGGAATTGCTGTATTTTATTTAAATGATTTAGCACCTACTGGCTCTTTAATTTCCAGAGTACAGCTTACAGCTGATACCCTAGATCATGGGGATGGTAAATTCTTTATCCTGCAATCTTATGCAGCTGATGATGAAATTAGAACTATTAAAAATACAACGATTTTAAATGGGAATGTGGCAACAAATGATTCTCCACCTGACAACTCTACTTATTCAATAGTAAAAAATCCAAAAAAAGGTACAGTAACATTTAATACAGATGGTTCGTTTACTTACACACCAGAGTCAGACTATGTAGGATGAGATAGTTTTAAATACAAACTGTGTCTTCCAGCTCCTAATGTATTGACTTGTGATGAAGCTACAGTTCATATTAGAGTTTTGCCACCTGCGCCTGAGGCTATT
>JBDNGI010000008.1:0-3483 GCA_041689345.1 Halanaerobiales bacterium | reverse complement strand
TTATAAGTTAATAAAATATATGACATTAGTAATTTAATTTTTTAAAGGAGGCTTTTATGTACACTAAGTTAGATATTTTAAGAGATATTGAGTCAATGGGTATTAATCCTAAAGGTACGTTATTAATACATTCCTCGATGAAGTCTATCGGTGATGTTGATGGTAAAGCAGACACAGTTATTGATGCATTCATTGAATATATGAAAGATGGTTTATTGCTATTTCCTACACATTCATGGGATGACGATAATCTGCTTAATGATATATATGATCCATTAACTGAGCCTTCCTGTGTAGGAATACTTACAAATCTCTTTAGAAAAAGGGAAGGTGTTATCAGGTCACTTCATCCTACTCATTCTGTGGCAGCAATAGGTAGAGATGCATTGGACTATATTAAGGGTGAAGAAAAATCTAGTACTCCCTGCCCTAGAGAGGGTTGTTGGGGGCGTTTATATGATAGACAAGCACAAATTTTATTTTTAGGTTGTACTTTAAAGAGCAACACATATATTCATGGTGTTGAAGAATGGAATAATATCCCAGATAGAATTTCAAGTAAACCCAAACAGATTAAGGTAATCAACCCAGATGGGGACAATTATTATTTAGATTATTATAGACATCATAGTTCAAATGGAGATGTATCTAAAAACTATGATAAACTCCTTGAACCATTTTTAGAAAAAGGTATAGCAAGTAAAGGTTCAATTGGAGATGCAAGATCATATTTATGTGATGCGGTAGGTATGGCAGATCTAACTACTGAATTTTTAAAAAAGAATAGTAATTTATTTGCAGATGATAAGCCGATACCAAATAAATGGTATCGTTTTGATTCCATTTTGTTCTAAAGTTATAGCACAGGCCAAACCTGATAATCCAGCACCCATTATAGCTATTTTAATTTTTTTCACCACCTTGATGTATTATTACAACGCTGTTATTAAGACTTTTACTTAAATTAAAGAGGCAGATGATTACATTTTTGCCTGTTATAATACTATTATCCCTTAAATTTAAGGGAATATGTTAATTCTTTAATAATATTTGATAAAACCTTCTCATTATGATACAGTATTGTTGCCAGCTATTAAGACTAGGTAATAACATAGGTTATACAGGAGGTTATTATGGAAATTATATCAAAATCAAAAGTCCTAGGGTTAGGTACCTATTTACCAGATAGAAGGCTTACAAATCATGAACTTGAAAAGATGGTTGAAACTAATGATCAATGGATAGTCCGGCGTACAGGTGTTAAAGAAAGACGGATTGCTGCAAGTGATGAATTTACAAGTGATATGGCTATAAAGGCTGTCGAGAATCTACTTTCAAAGAATAATCTACTTATTAATGATGTAGATATGATTATTGTGACAACATTTACTCCTGACCATTTAACACCATCTGTTGCTTCATTAGTACAGGGTTATTTCGGTATAGATAATACTGGTACGATGGACTTAAATTCTGTATGTACAGGGTTTATTTATGGTATGTGTGTAGCCGATTCCTTAATAACATCTGGCCATAGTAATAAGATATTAGTAATTGCATCAGAGGCGGTCTCCAAGATAGTTGATTATACAGATCGAAGTACGTGTATACTTTTCGGTGATGCAGCAGTTGCAGTACTTTTAGAAAGAAATGAGAAGGGAAGTTTTCTGGGTTCTTATTTTACCTCAGATGGGAAACTGGCTAATTATGTTACTTGCAGTAATTTGTCAAACTCCGTCAATGAGCAGAAGCTAGAAAAGCAGAGACTGTTTCAACAAGAAGGCAGATTATTATATGAGTATGTTCTTAAGAATATTCCCATTGGTATAGATACTTTATTAAAGAAAAGCAATTTAACTTTAGAGGATATTGACTGGTTTGTTCCTCATAGTGCCAATTTAAGGATGATAGAAGCTATTTGTAAGAGAATTGATTTTCCAATTGATAAGACCTTGATTAGTAATGAGTTATATGGTAATACGTCATCTGCATCAATTCCCTTAGCTATCTGGAAAGCCCTAGAAGAAACAAAAATTAAAGCAGGAGATAAGTTGTTATTGTATGGATTTGGTGGCGGCCTTACCCATGGTGGATTAATACTTGAATGGTAGTATAAAAGAGGGTACTGGAACTGTCTATCTACAGAGCTTACCATTTTCTAGACTAGCCAATAGAATTATCAAGAGTGCACCTAATTTAGGGGGTAAGCGTAAAGGAGAAGGTTCTGTTCTTGGTGGTCTAGGTGATTTACTTGATGGTAGTTAAGCATATTTCGGTGTAACAATATTAACCTTTAAGGGTTTCTATTAAGTAAATGTCTCAGATATCCCACTTTGATAAATAAAGCGGGATATTTTCTTTTGCATTTGCAATACACGTCAGAAAAAGATACCAGCAAAAAATAATTCCACTCTTTGGTATTAGCTAAAATATTGACTTTTTGTTAAAAATTAACTACAAAAACTATATAATAGCTAATAAATTCTGGCTAGTTGGTTAATTTATAATAAAGATCTTTGTTAAGGTCTTACATTAGATATTTATAGGAGTTGGTATATATGATTGTTAACAGTACAGATCTTCAAAATAATTTTGGAAAGTACCTTGGGATGGTAAATCAAGAAGATATAATTATAAGTAGAAATGGTAAAAAAGTAGCTAGGTTGGTAAAATATTATGAAGGTGATGACTGTATCATACATGAAGGTACATCTGCATATACTCATGAGGGTATGCAGGTAAGCTATGAGGAATTTTTGAAGATTGTCCGGGAAAGTGAAAACAGATATGAATATATTGATGGACAAATTTATCTCCTGGCTTCACCAAAATTTAAGCATCAAAAAAGTGTAATGGATATCTCCGTTATTTTTTCATCCTGGTTTCAAAATAAAGGTTGTCAACCACTTACTTCACCATTTGATGTGACACTCTATAAAGAGGATGAAGCCAATGTAGTTCAACCTGATTTGATGGTTATATGTGATCTGGAGAATATTTCCGAAAATGATACTTATCAGGGGCAACCTACTCTTGTAGTGGAAATACTTTCCGAATCTACTCGCAGTAAAGATATAATAAAAAAATTGGGCTTACATATGCATGGTGGAGTAGAGGAATACTGGATAGTAAATCCCTTTTCAGAAGAAGTAAATATTTATTACTTTAGGGATAAGGAAATAGAAAAAATGATAACTTATAAGAAAGACGAGATAGCTAAGTCTATTACTTTTCCAGGATTGGAGATTAGCTTGAGTCTAGTTTTTAATTTTGGTTCTTCTCCATTTTAGTTGGTTGGAAACGTCCGAACATTTTGCTATTACTTCACTCATGGAAAAGTCTAAACCCCAATTACTCCTTCAATTAAGAAGCAACAAAATCAAACTCGCTATCCCTCAGACAAGATTTTGTTAACCAACTTCTTGCAATCAGTCTGTATTGGAAACTTTTCAAATTCCTTCAGTTTAATAGCAAAATGTCTAG
>JBDNGI010000007.1:0-3302 GCA_041689345.1 Halanaerobiales bacterium | reverse complement strand
TAAATCAAAAAAAATTATTAAATGAATTAACATATTTTCGTTGTGGAGCAGCTATTCCCTTTGCTGGCCGCTATCGTTTGGTTGATTTTGTTATGTCGAACATGTCAAATGCTGGTATTACTGAGGTCGCTTTATTTATTAGACAGAAATACCGTTCTTTAATGGATCACTTGGGAAATGGTAAGCCCTGGAATCTCGACCGTAAGGTAGGGGGGTTATTTATATTACCACCTGACTGGAATGATCCAACAGATATATCTATGGGTGATTTAAGGCATTTTCATAATAATATGAGTTTCTTTAAAAGAGGACGAGCAAAACATGTACTTCATACTGATTGTCAACATATTTCTAATATTGATTATCAGGAAGTATTTAAGTATCATTTAGAAACTGACTCTGATATAACCCTTGTTTATAAAAATGTTGATAAATTGGGCCCTGACTATATGGATTGTAAACGCCTAGATATTGATGATAAGGGAAAAGTTAGTAGTATAAACAATAATCTAGGAAATAAAAATGTATATATGGAGAAATTTATTATTAGCAAAGCGGTTTTACTCGATATGGTTCAGCATTGTATAGCATATGGTAAAGACAATCTGTTTCGGGATGGGATAATGGATAATATAAGTCAATATAAGGTTTCTGCTTATAAATATGATGGATATCATAGTGTTATAAATTCAATTTTAAGTTATTATAAAAGCAGTATGGGATTATTGGATATTGATAATTATCAAAGTCTATTTAATAGAGAAAATACGGTATTAACAAAAGTGAAAGATGAAGCCCCCAGTAAGTATTATGAAAGGGCTTCTGTCAATAATTGTATAGTTGCAAATGGTTGTAATATTAAAGGTAATGTTAAGAATAGTATCCTGTTTAGGGGTATAACAATAGGAGATAAAGCCACTATAGATAATTCAATCATTATGCAAAATACTCATATTGGAAAGAATGTAATATTAAAGAATGTAATTCTAGATAAACAAGTTGAAGTATCTGATGGGTCTACCTTGATTGGTTCTGAAGATAAGCCCTATGTGATTGCTAAAAATTTGAAGGTTTAGAAGAAAATAAGGAGGTAAACAATAATGAAGGTTTTATTTGTTGTTTCAGAAGCAAACCCCTTTATTAAGACTGGTGGATTGGCTGATGTGGTTGGTTCTCTTCCTACTGTATTGAAAGATTATGACCTTGATATAAGGGTTGTTATACCGAAATATCTTGATATCCCTTTTCATTATAAAGAGAAAATGGAGGATGTATCTTACTTTAATGTTAATCTATCCTGGCGTGAGCAATATTGTGGGATTGAAAAAATCGAAAGAAATGGAGTAACATTTTATTTTATGGACAATGAGTATTATTTTAAAAGGCCTTTTCTTTACGGTCATTATGATGAAGCAGAACGATTTGCTTATTTTAATAAGGCTGTTCTGGAGATGCTTCCACATATAGATTTTAAACCTGACATCATACATTGTCATGATTGGCAGTCTGGGTTAGTACCGTTCCTTCTAAAATCTCAGTATAAAGATATAGAGTTTTATAAGGACATCAAGACAATCTTCACTATACACAACCTGAAATATCAAGGAATTTTTCCACCTTCAATAATCGACGATATACTAGGAATCGATTGGAAATATTTCACTTCTAATAGTCTTGAGGCAAATGGAATGGTTAATTATATGAAAGGTGCTTTAAACTATTCGGATATTATTACAACTGTAAGTGAGACTTATGCTTCCGAGATACAGACAACTTATTATGGTGAGGGTATGGATGGTTTATTGAGGAAGAGGTCAAAGGACCTTTATGGTATAGTGAATGGAATAGATTATGATGAGTATAATCCATTGACAGACCCTTCTATCTTTGTAAATTATAAATCTTCATATGAAAAAAAGAAGGAGAACAAATTGCAATTACAGAAGATGCTTGGTCTCCCTGAAGATAAAGATAAGGCTATGTTGCTCTTGATATCAAGACTTGTAGAACAAAAAGGCATTGATTTAGTAATCAATGTTCTTGATCAATTGGCTGATTTAGATATGCAGTTTGTTATTCTGGGAACTGGTAATAATGATTATGAACAGACTTTTAAAGAGCTAGCCTGGCATTATCCAGATAAGGTATCGGCACAAATAACTTTTGATGATACACTGGCCAGGAGAATGTATGCGGCAGCTGATTTATTTTTAATGCCATCTAGGTTCGAGCCTTGTGGGATAGGGCAATTGTTATCACTTAGGTACCTAACGGTTCCTATTGTAAGGGAAACAGGTGGGTTAGCAGATACAGTTAAATCATATAACGAAGTAACAGGAGAAGGTAATGGTTTCACCTTCAGTAATTATAATGCCCATGACATGTTATTCACTATTAAAAGGGCTCTTTCATATTATCATAATAAAGATGTGTGGAATGAAATCAGAGGTAATATTAAAGCGCTAGATTATAGCTGGACTAATTCAGCAGAAGAATATCTAGAATTATATAAAAAACTTGTGTAAGTACTATATATAATTAATTACATGTAAATATTTGTAAAACTGTAAACACTATTGCAACTATTGTTCCTGAAATGGAGGCGGGTACTTTGTTTTCAAATAAAAAAGAGATACAAGAAATATTCAAGCTTAAAATGAGAAATACAATAGGTAAAGAACTTGAAGAAGCAAGCAACAAAGATGCCTTTATTGTGCTAAGTTCAATGATTAAAGAACATTTAAGTGATTCCTGGATTAAGACAAATAGGCAGTACCATAAAGACAAGGTAAAACAGACATATTACTTTTCTATAGAGTTTTTGATTGGTAAATTACTACATAGTAATTTATTAAGTATAGGTGTTATGGAGAAAACTCGTGAAAGTTTGGATGAATTAGGTTTTGATCTTGAAGATCTCTTTGAGGTAGAAGTAGAAGCAGGCTTAGGCAATGGTGGATTGGGCAGACTTGCAGCTGGTTTTTTAGATTCAATGGCATCTTTACAGCTGCCTGGTCATGGCTGTGGTATCCGTTATAAATATGGCCTATTTAAACAAAAAATTATTGATGGTCATCAAGTTGAGATGCCTGACTATTGGTTAAGGGATGGTTATGCCTGGGAAATTCGCCGGGATATATCTTTTGATGTTAGATGTGGTGGTCATGTAGATTACCATGAAGATGAAAAGGGTATGTCTTTTGAGCATCTTGATTATGAAATCGTAAAAGCAGTTCCATATGATATACCTATAGTAGGATTTCATAATAATATTGTCAATACACTACGTCTTTGGAGTGCAG
>JBDNGI010000006.1:0-2258 GCA_041689345.1 Halanaerobiales bacterium | reverse complement strand
TTTGAAGTCTAGCTATTTTCTTTTCATATTTCTTTAATACTCTAGGATTATCTATTTTTTGGCCGTCAGAAATAATAGCAAACTCTTTTAAACCTAAATCTATACCAATAGCATTATCTTTCTTATCCAATTCTTCAATTTTTTCTTCAACTGCTATTGAAATAAAATACTTATCTGTGTTTGTTTTACTAATCGTTACATTAAGAATTTTACCTTTAACTTTTTGAGATTTGCTAAAATTAATCCAACCCAATTTAGGTAACTTAATTTTATTGCTCTTGATTACAATATTAGTAGTTTCATCTTTTCTAATAAACTTATTAGTACGATAAGAATTTTTAATATTCTTTTTAGATTTAAACTGAGGAAAGTCATATTTGCCACTAAAGAAATTATTAAAAGCTTTATCTAAATCTTTAAGAGCATTTTGTAAAGCAAACTTGTCTGGTTCTTTTAACCACTCCAATTCTTTTTTTAATTGTGTTAGTTGCTTAGAATATTCAGTATATGTTTTATATTCATCTTCTTTAGCTTTTGCAAGGAAATGATTATATGTATATCTAGCACAACCAACTGATTTGTTTATTAATATTTTCTGTTCTTTATTAGGATATAACCTAAATTTATATCCTTTTTCTCTTAAACTTTTCTTGTTAGTCATACTTTCACCTCCATATAAATATTATACCATAAACCGGAAGTTTTTGCAAACAAATGTTCTTGTATATTTTTGACAATACAAATTATTATCAGGAGGTTTAAGTGTAAGTATGGCTTTTACTAATATTGATAATAAATAGCAAAATCTAAATTATTTGACGAAGAAGTTGAACTATTATTAGAAAAACATAAATAAAGTTCATAACCGTCTGCTCTTTCCTCGGGGCAAGCCCACAAGATTTGCGAGCAGACTTTAACTTCTATCACTTCTGCCGTTTATTTAAAGAGATTACTAATAAAACAGTTACAGATTATATCAATCAAATCAGAATTAACCAGTCTGAAGAGATGTTAAAAGATAGTTCCAAAAATATAACCGAAGTAGCGACAGCCAATGGTTTTAATAATTTAAGTTATTTTAGTAGAGTGTTTAAAAAATATAAAAAAATTCCACCCTCTAAAATCAAAAATTAATTATAAGTCTATACCCAGCTTATAATAAAGCAAAACGATAAAGTTAAATAAGTTTGCTTATTATAATTATATTATGATTCCATCTTAAATACATTAATTATTTTGCTCTATGTTTGTACTATATTGCTATAGTTTGCCTTAATAATTATTTACTAGTTCCATAACAGTCTGTTCCCATTCAAAGATATTTTCAGGTCTCTTACAACAGGTGCTAATATCCTTAAGTACAATGTCACAGGAGCAACTGTTTCTTTTACAGGCATCAAGTATTCTGTTAACTTCCTTTTTTAAGTTCTCTATATCAAGGACAGATACTGCTACAGAAGCAGGATTTGGTTTTGCAGATAAAACATATTTTTTATTAATAGCTTCAGCGGCAATATCAACATCTGCCCATGGTGTAATAGAAATCTTTCGTAAATTAGGTATTTTTTCTACTATATCTATTTTCTTATCAAGTGGTTCACAGCATCCATAATAAACCAGCCCACACTGCCCAATAGTTTCTTTCATATACTCAATATCAAATTCCTCGTGCATTCTTTTTGAGACAGATGCAAAAATTTGGGCAAAACCCCTACCCCAGATATCTTTTCGTTTTAAATGATTACTATCAAAATCTTTGCTGGGTAGATTATCTGTATGAACAGGTGTGCAGTGTAGATCAGTAGGATTGTTATCAAATAGTTCCAAAGCTTCAACCTGCTCTAAATATGACAGCCTTATATCTGTTAGTTTTCGTACCAATTTATGCATAAATTCAGGCCTCTCAAGCAGATCCATTAACAAATTCGTCACACCACGATATCTTGCAACATCATCCCAGGGCCCAAAATTAAAAGCCTTAAGACCACTAAGTTTAACAGGTAAAATATCCCCCAGAATTTCACCTACCAGGTTATAGCGCCTAAGTGTAATTTCCTTATCATATCTTATAACAGGATTATGCAATTTTTCTAAATCCTCTTCTGTCTTTAAAATGTCCCTGTATTCATGTGAAACTATATGGTTTTCTTTATCAGTAGAGATGACGTCTTCATCTACTGAAATGCCAATTCCAGAGGAATTAATTTCTTTTGAGATTGGTATAAAAGGTGGTACAATCATATCAGCTGGCAAATACC
>JBDNGI010000005.1:0-3762 GCA_041689345.1 Halanaerobiales bacterium | reverse complement strand
TAAATATATAATCCAAAGCTGTTAAGGAACTATATAGGGAAACTACTATATTGCAGGTACAGTCCTGGTCCATCTTGTTAGTTAAAAACTTTGTATTCAATAATTATTCAATTTTTACTGGAGGGTTCGGAAAGTAAGTTATTAAGTTATTTGAACTATATGAAGAATAATTCTCATATCTGTATATAAAAGACCAGAATCAAGTATCTAACCTTACATGGTTCTGGTCTTTTACTTCCTCATCTTTCGTATATTAAAAATTCACCATTTTGATATATCATTTTACCGTCAGCAAATATTTCTCCACCCTGCTTCATATCACAGAGCATATCCCAATGTATTGACGAGTCATTTTTTCCACCGGTTTCCGGATAACTCCTACCGATAGCAAGGTGAATTGTACCTCCAATCTTTTCATCAAATAACATATTTCTTGAGAATTTATCAATACCTTTATTACAACCAATCGCCACTTCACCTACATAGCGGGCTCCTTCATCAGTTTCCAGTAAAGTTTGCAGCAATTCCTCTCCTTTAGCTGCACTAGCTTTAACTACCTTACCATCTTTAAAAGTAAGTCTAATATCCTCTATTTCCTTGCCCTGATATATACCTGGAAAAGAAAAGCGTATATGCCCTTCCACAGAGTCTTCTATAGGTCCTGTAAAAACCTCACCACCTGGATAATTCTCTTTCCCTTTATCAGCAATCCAAATACGATTCTCCACTTTACATTTAATATCTGTATCTTCCGATTTGAAGTGGATTTCAGCTGCATTATTTAAATAATTTGCTATTTCATCTAATCTATTACCAAACTCCCTCCAGTAAGCTACCGGATCCTCTTTATCAAGGTGACAGGCTTTAAAAACAAATCTTTCA
Source organism: Halanaerobiales bacterium (assembly GCA_041689345.1). Lineage (GTDB taxonomy): Bacteria > Bacillota > Halanaerobiia > Halanaerobiales > DTU029 > JBDNGI01. The sequence continues at coordinate 2,880 of JBDNGI010000005.1, read as the reverse complement.
TACTCTTCAAGAGACATACTGGCTTCCTGAGCATCAGCTAATGTTGGGAATTGGCAGATGTTCCACCTTAAATCTCCAGTTGCAGCTCGGTTCATAGATATCTCCATTATCTCTTTATTTGCTAGACTTGTCTTTCTCATCTTTTGGGGATCTATATTTGTCAAAGATTTTGTATTATAATTCCCTAATATGTATATACGAGCATCTATATTTTCAATAAAATGTTTCTGAAAAGGTGATTGATAATTCAACTGCTCTTCTGCTGCATTATTATAAAAAATTTCATCTTGACCCTGAAATTTACCCATAACGATAGGATGGGCTCCAGCAATAATCGCCTCTTTATAGATTGCTTTGAATAATGGTTCTGATACCATATTACCCTGTATCACCAATGAATCACCCTCTTTAATACTCAGAGAGTAATTCACAAGTACCTTTGCATATTTTTCAAATAATGGATTAATCATTACACCACTCCTCAAGAATATTATTTAGCCAAAAATACTAATATTATGTAATAACAAGCGCTTATATTATAGCATATTAGCATTCATCGGTCTAGCAATAACACTTAAAAGATCCCCCATATAATTTATGGAGGATCTCTATAATTAACTTTAGTATTAAATTGAAAAATTAAACTTAAGCCATAATCTCTTCTATACTTTCCAACACATCATTAGATAATTCTACATCTACTGCCTTAATATTTTCTTCAACCTGCTCTGGTTTACTTGCACCTATAAGGGCACTGCTAATTCCTGGCTGATGTAATATCCAGGCCAAAGCCAACTGTGGCATTGAAATATTCAACTGATCTGCTATCTTAATAAGTTTTTCTACTTTTTCAAGATTATTATCAGTAAGCATCTCTTTAATCCCGCTATTAGAAGAAGAATCTGCTGCTCGACTATCTTTTGGAATTTCTTGACCTTTTCTATACTTGCCTGTTAATAAGCCTTGAGCTAATGGAGAAAATACAATCAATCCCATTCCATTATTCTGAACAGTAGGAACAACATTATCTTCAATATATCTGTTAAACATATTATAAATAGGTTGATTAACTACAAGATGATCTAATAAGAATTTATCCTGTACTCGCAAGCCCTCTACAATTTGATTTGCAGCCCATTCACTAACACCAGCATATAAAATCTTACCCTGACGAACCAGATCATCTATTGTTCTTAATGTCTCTTCTAATGGTGTTTCCTGGTCAAAACGATGGCAGTAAAAAATATCTACATAATCATGATTCAACCTCTTTAAACTTTGTTGTACCTGCTCATATACATGTTTCCTAGATAGGCCCTTATCATTCGGGCCATCACCCATTGGCCAATATGCCTTTGTAGCCAACACATAAGAATCTCGAGGATAATTATTTAGGGCAGGACCGACTATTTTTTCGGCTTCACCTGTTGCATAAGCATTCGCTGTATCAAATGAATTAATACCTAGATCATAGGCCTTTTCTATAGTATTAACAGCACGCTCTTTTTCAACTGAATTACCGTATGTAAGCCAACTTCCAAGACTGATTTCACTAACTTTTAAACCACTTTTTCCTAAATTTCTATATTTCATTATAACAACCACTCCTTTATTAGTATTTATTACTATTATTAGTATAACATAATAAAGAATATTTTCAAGTTAACTACTATACATATTTGTAAAGTCAGAGTGCTCTAAAAAACAGACCCCTTAGATAAATCTCAATAAAAATTTCAGGAATAATGGGCTGAGATATGTTTCTATTAATGATCCCATTAGTAATATACCAGCTAAAATAAACATCTCCAGGGAATATATCATCAATTCTTGGAAATCAATCTTAGTTTGACCCCGATAAAATTTAAAAATCCTAGTACTTATGTAAATTGACATTACACTTGATATAATATAAATTGGAATTATAATTACATTTTGTGGAAATACAGCCACCAACGCAATTAAAATACCCTTAAAACTATATTCGCTAACTAAAAATCCAACTGTAAATCCGAGCACAAATCCCTTAAAAAATATAAGAATCGTTATTAAAGGCATTAAAATCATAGATAATCCAAATGCCCAGATAATAAAGATATTAATTAAATTGAATTTAATACTTTCACCAATTAAATTAGTTTGACTATATTCAATTTTATTATAACCATCCATAAAGTTATTAAAATATGTAAATACATTTTCCTTTACACTATAATCCACAGTCTTTACAGCAATTGCGCCAAAACTTACTCCCAGAATAAATATCACTATAATAAAAGTGAGTATTGGTAATCTATCCTTAAAAAATCTGTTCATTTGAAACCCCCTGATACATAGATTAATTTCTGTTATCATATTCTAATATCTATGCATCAGAAGGACAAGGTATACACTGAATTCTATTACTTTATATTTAAAAAGCCATTGTTCATTATTAATTGACAAATGTACTGAGCCCCATGTACATCTTCCATAGAATTGGAACTAGCAGCAACTACTGTAATTCCTCGTTTAAGTCTCAAGGCCTTTTCAATTGCCCGTTTAGCAGCTGCATCAGCTGTTAAACTGCCTTTTCTCTCATTGGTACGAGCTACTGTCCCTGTTATAACCTCAGAAGCACCATAATTATAAGCTGCATCATAAGCAGCACCACCAGAAGGACTGACAATAATTAATACTTTATTTTTAAAGTCAGTAATTTTTACAACTTCCCTACCTATATTAGGTACTACCTCTTCAATTACTGCACCAGCCCTTTCTACTCCTTTTGTAACCTGTTGTATTTCGCTTAATCTATCATTATCTTTATCAATTAACCTAGGTTCTGCTGCAATTATAACCCCTGTATTAAATTTTAAGGCCTTCTTTCCACCAAAATAT
>JBDNGI010000004.1:0-3522 GCA_041689345.1 Halanaerobiales bacterium | reverse complement strand
TACATATTTAATATATGATGTTCCCATATTATGTACTACTTCTGATATATCAAATATATTTAGGATGTTTTCCGCATAAAATAATGTAACAAGAAAAACAATAATTCCCATGGAAAAATTTAAAGTTAGGTTCTGGCCCACTATTTTATTTAGACGTTTATAGTTTTTCTCACCATAACTTCGTGCAACCATTGCAGTAGCACCGGCATTAAAAGAAGAAAAAATAAATATTAAGGTAAATACTATTTGGTTAGCAAATCCTACAGCAGCTAATCCAGCAGTTCCGATGAAACGACTTATCATTAATGTATCTGCTAGACCTAGTAATGTATTTAAAGCCATCTCTAGAATAGCAGGAATCGCCAATATATATATATCTTTCATTATATTTCTTTTCTTAAGTAAATTAATCATTTATACCCTCCAACGCACTATAAAAACTTATATAAAGAAGATTTGATTCAGATGATAATTTTACACCACTTAAATTTTTAGTTGCACTTATTTTGAAATCATTTATACTACAGTAAAAGCCCTATAAGAAAGCTCTGAAGATCAAGCCTTAGGAAACTTAAGTAACACTATTTAGAGAAAATAAATTCTTAAATAATAATAACATATAAAAACCTACTTTGAAACCTTTTTCAATAAAAATTTTAGATATATTATAAAACAAACTTGAGCTTAATTTTTTAGTGAATATATCTTTCCTTAGACATTTTATATTAAATTAAGAATAAAGTGGTTTGAGATCCGGGATAATATAATAATGGGTAGGTGGAGGAATTGTTAAAAGAGGATAAAGAAGAGATATTAAAAAAATTAGAAGAATTATCTGATAGAATACAGGGTATTAATATTGCTGAATATATTGAATTAGTACGCTCTCCTAAAAAAATGCTCTTCATCAATTTTATTTCCGGCCTTGCTAGAGGCCTGGGAATTGCAATAGGTGCAACTGTTTTAGGTGCTATCTTTCTAATTGTTTTATTGAATCTTGCTCAATCAAATATCCCTCTAATTGCTGAATTTGTCGCCAAAATAATTAAAATTGTTGAAACTTACTTATAAGCAATTAAGATCATCTCCAAATTAGTTGGTGGAAAAGGTCCGAATATTTTGCTATTGCTTCATTCATGGAAAAGTCTAATTCCCAATTACTCCTTCAATTAAGAAGCAACAAAAAATCAAATTGCCTTCAGCATAATCATTTAACGGTAAATTTGATAATAAGGAAATTATAAAATCATTAATAATAAGAATTGTAAATGAAGGGAGCATCTTATGCAAAAGGAAAGATTAAAAAAATATAAAAATATATTATTAAATGAAAAAAATAGACTAGAAAAGGAAATCAAGAATTTTCAAGATGAAGAGAAGTTAAACCAACAGGAGTCAACTGGTGAATTATCAAGTTATGATAATCACCCTGGTGATGCAGGTAGTGAAACCTTTGAGAGAGAGATGGACCTAGGATTAAAAGATAATACATTTACTCTTATGAAACAGGTTGATGATGCACTTGATAAAATTAAATCTGGTAATTATGGTATATGCCAAAAATGTGGAGTAAGTATTAATGATGATAGATTGGGAGTAGTACCATACACTAGTTTTTGTGAAGGGTGTCAGGAGGGTGAAGAAGCGATTGAGGGGGTTAGAGAAAGGCCTATCGAAGAAGGTACAGTTCACCCACCTTTTAGAGGTTTTAATGATAATGATGAGGGTATAGAGTATGATGCAGAAGATGCCTGGTAGGATGTGGCTCAGTATGGGACATCAAATGATCCTAGTTATGCACATGACCCAGTAACAGGGGATAAGCTTAGTAAAGATCCCTATATTGATCCAGAAGAGGTAGTTGGTTCTGTAGGAATTGAAGATACGATAATTGATGATGATGTCGATGACCTTGACGAAGCTTCCAAAACTAAAACAACATTTACAGGTATTAAAGGGGAGAGCAAAAAATAATCTTGTTTTGCATACTTCAATATGCTACAATATTCTAGGGGTAATAATTATGTTCTATATATTTATTATGATATTAATTATACTGGATCAAACTATTAAACTTCTAGTTGACAATTATTTTTATTATGGTGAATCTATTCCTATAATTAAAAATATATTTCATCTTACCTATGTTCGCAATAGTGGGGCTGGTTTTGGTATCTTACAAGGGCAAAGGGAATTCTTTATTATTTTAACTATAATTATTATATCTACTGTTTTAATATATAGATTTAAGACAAGGACTAATAGATATCTAGATATTGCACTGGGTTTAATTATTGGAGGGGCTATAGGAAATCTTATTGATCGTATTAGATTTAGTTATGTCATAGACTATTTTGATTTTCGTATATGGCCTGTATTTAATCTAGCCGATTCGTTTGTAGTAGTAGGTGTCGGTATTTTAATGATATATCTTTGGCGTATAGAAGAAGATACGAAATCAGAGGATGATAGAAATGCCTAAAAAAAATTATATTGTTTCTGAAGCTAATAAAGCCCTTAGAATAGATAAATTTTTATCAAAACAGAATGATAATATCTCCAGATCATATATTCAGCAATTAATTAACGATAAAAAAGTTACAGTTAATGGTAATAATGAAAAAAGTAGTTATAAGTTGAAATTAGATGATAAAGTACAATTGATTATTCCTCAAGCTAAAAAACCAGAGATTGAACCTATGGAGATGGAACTAAATGTTATCTATGAAGACAATGATATTATTGTTATTAATAAACAGGCGGGTTTGATTGTACATCCTGTACCAGGAAACTGGGATAATACTCTAGTTAATGGTCTTATGGCATATAGTGATGATCTTTCAGGTATTAATGGGGTTAAGAGGCCTGGTATTGTTCATAGATTGGATAAGGATACATCTGGCGCCCTTGTAGTAGCAAAAAATGACCAAAGCCATCGTCAATTAGTTAAACAATTTCAAAAAAGAGAGACCATGAAAATATATCGTACAATTGTTAAAGGTAATGTACCACATGATAAAGGCACTATTGATGCACCTATTGGTAGAGACCCTATTGAAAGAAAAAGAATGGCAGTTACCAAGAATAATAGCAAGAAAGCTGTATCATATTTTACTGTATTACAGCGTTTTAATTCACATACTTATCTAGAGGTTAAACTTGAAACAGGTCGAACACATCAGATTCGTGTTCATCTTTCATATATGGGCTACCCGGTACTGGGGGATGATAAATATGGGAGAAAAAAACTGAAAAAGAATTTATATGTAGATAGACAATTACTACATGCATACATACTGGGCTTTTATCATCCTAGAACAAATAAATGGTTGGAGTTGAAGGCAGCATTACCAAATGATTTTTTAAAAACATTAGGGATTCTTGGGGCATTGTATAATTAAATGCACGGATAGTGATAAAAAAATGTGACACATACCCAAACCTCATGTATAATGTTAGTGTCATCAAAAACATAATACGGAGGTATTGGATATGTGCCAAAATAATTATAACACAAAAGAT
>JBDNGI010000003.1:0-8429 GCA_041689345.1 Halanaerobiales bacterium | reverse complement strand
TAATTGGTAATAGGTCGCTTGAGTGGAACTTTTCACTCTGTCTCTTGCTTTTTCGCATGCTAATGCTGCAGTTGGGACATTTTTCGATTTTATTTTTTTGTCTAGTTCAGCAGCAGATACTCCGGCTCTTTCCAAATCTATTCGTGCCAGTTCAAGTTGGTCTCCTTTTAAACGGAGTTCAACACTATTATTAAGGGCTTTATCCACAGCCTCATCCTCTGTAATTTGCCAGGGTGCCGTATAATCAAGAGCTGCTAGTTCAAATTCCTGATTTTCGAGCTGAAGATCAATCTTAAATTCTTTTATGCTATATTGATAATCATCACTGGCATTTTCTAAACTAAATTGGGTATCTTTGTAGGAGTTCTCCTGATCTAACAAGTCAATGCTGCCAATATCACCAATCTCATACTGGGCTTTAGACTCATCTAAACGTAGAATTCCTAACTCCATATTCTTATTTTTAATTGCTAAATCTAAAGCAGATAACCAGAGATTAGTATATTTGGAGATAATATTATTTACAATCTGAAACTTTGTATTTTGATATGTGTTTTCTGCTGAAGCTAAACTTGTCTCCATCTCCAGTTCATTATAGCGAGATTGTTGTAATAAGTAATTTGCCTTTTTCTTTTGATAATCTAGTTTAGCTTTATCATAAGTAATTGTAGCTATTTTAAAATCTAAATCACTTTCCAATACTGTGCTTATAGCTGTCTGTAAATCTATATTAACTACTTCAGCAGCAAATAGAGACCAGGATATACTCATCAACAAAAACATCAATAGACATACTTTAAATATTTTTTTTTCTCTCATAAATGTTCCCCTCCTATAATTTCTAGCTTATATATTTTACTAATACAATCTTACTATTCAAATGTCAAATAAATATCGTGAAATTATGTGAAATTATGTGAAAATCTTAACCATACAAAACAAAAAAACAATTAGATAATATTACATATTTTGTCATTTATAACTTTAATTTATATATATTTAGATCTTCAGTAGCGAAATAGTACAAAGTATTGAAAAAAATCTTCTATATTTAAAGGATTTTAGTTATATTTAATGAATTATATAATAATATCTGATGGCATTATTTTTTTAGAGGAGCTTAAAAAAGAGCTTAGCCTACCTTCAATTTTTACAAATATTTTAATTATCGAAGGGAGGCTATTTCTTATGAAGAAATGGTTTGTATTACTATTGACAGGTTTAATGACTGTTTTATCAGCCCTATCAGCTTTAGCTGAAACTTCTATTTGGGGTTAATGTATTAACTTAGTATAATTTGATGCCATCAGATATTTTTAAATAATTTGGGAGGTCAAGATAGATGAAAAAAACCCTGAAATTTTACTTAGCAATTGAATACACGGTATTTATTATTTTTGCTATATACCTATTTACAATAAAACAATCAACCCCGAAACCAGTTATTGATGTAATATTCTTTACAATTATTTTATTTATATCAATGAATATCACATTATTTTATAATTCTATGGCAAAGATTGGTACTGCGATTGTATTACCAATTTTATTCCCACTCATGGTCATCTTAGATCCTTTCTGGATCGCAACAATGACTTTTTTCGGAACAATTGAGTTAAAATTCCGTGATAAAAAATTTATATGGTATCAATTTCTATTTAATAGGACCATGCTTTTTATGTCTGCTGGTAGTGCAACCCTTGCTTTCAAGATAAGTCAGTACCATTTCGAAAATTTGATTGTCCCATTTTTACTTGCATCCTTAAGCTATTTTATCGTAAATAATAGCCTGGTATTCACTGTTGTGAGAATTGCCAATGGCGAACAAGATACCTCTTTTCCCTATTTCTTTCAATTAATCAAAAACCTTTTTGTATCTTTTGCCTTAGGCCTTTTATTATATTACTGTTATATGTATCTTGGCAAGATTTTTTTTATTGTGGTAATCATACTAATCTATATTATAAAAGACTTTATATATACAAATCTTAAAGAGCTTAATTCTATTACCCAGATTATTGAGAGTTTTCTAAAGGTAATTGATTCTAAAGATCATTATACACAGGGACATTGTGAAAGGGTTGCCAAATACACCCGGTTATTATGTGAAGAATTAGGACTTAAAAAAACTAAAATTGAACGCTTTGTTAATATAACCAAAATTCATGATATCGGCAAGATAAACATACCGGACAATATACTTAAGAGTTCTTCCCTATTAAGTGATGGAGAATATGATGAAATTAAAAAACATAGTTTATACGGCTATCAGCTATTAAAAGATATTGACCTACTAAATAAAGATTTAGAAATAATGCTATATCATCATGAACACTATGATGGCAATGGTTATCCTGAAGGTATAAAGGGAGAAGATATACCACTGGGGTCCAGAATATTAAGTGTCTGTGATGCCTTTGATGTAATGACACATGGTCGCAGCTATAAGCCAGCCATGAATAAAACTGAAATAATTCAAGAATTAAAAAACTGTTCATCTACACAGTTTGATCCTCTTATTACAAAAACAATGATCAAATTAATAAATCAAGATAAATTTGAAAATAGTTTTTCAAAAGAAAACAAGAAAATCAATAACCATATAAAGGGAAAACTGAGATAAACTCAAATATATAGTCATTGCCTAAAAATTATAGGGGGTATTTAACATGTTTAATAAATTAGAAAAAAAAATAATTGACCTTAAAGGGATAATATCTTGCAAAATTACTGGAAATAATGAAATTGATGAAATACATATTGTGGCAAACCAGAATAGGAATCCCAAAAGAATAGTTAGGGATATTGAAACAATGGTCTTAGTGGAAACCAGTAAAAAAATTAACCATAAAAAAATAAGCATTGCTCAAGTTAAACAGGACGATAAGGTGACTACAGGAAATAGAATTGAAATTATCTCTATCCATAAAGAAAATAATAACTCAACCTATCATTTTAAATTGAAGATAAATGACAACATAGTTGAAGAAACAATCAATGGATCTATTGAAGACGTCTTGCCTTTTGAAGTTGTAGATGGATTAATCCAGTCAATACAAAAATACACTAATTTTGACGGTAAAATAATAGTAGAACATGTCCTCATTACGGGAATTAATAATGAAATAATAATAGTCCAACTAATCGTTTATAATAGTAATAAATATAGTGGAGAAAAACTACTAGGTTCCAGTTATATTAACCAAAATCTACCACTAGCAGCGGGTAAGGCCTGTTTAAAAGCCTTAAATCGCAGATTAGATCTCTGATTCCAGGTTTTACTCAAATAAACTATAATTTTAAGCCCTTCTCTTAATATTAATTCTTTCTTTTTAAACATGAAATTATAAGTAAAATAATAGGAATAATAAACTGAAAAGGGAAGGCATAATAAAAATAATTATCAGTTGACCACTGTATTAGTTCAAAAATGCTATCATAAAGCCAGATTGATAAAGCGACCATTAAAGTAACCATAGGATTTTTGATACAGTTGCAAAGATAGAAAATGGAGCGTCTTCTATAAATTCCTCTATATAGCCAGATTCCAAAATTGAATCTGTTTTAATTTTCTTTAATCTTCTTCTTAAAGTCTCAACTATGTCTTCATGAATTAAACCCTTTATGTAACATATACAAATATCTGTATTAGTCTGCTCTCCTAGAGTCATTGTTTCAAATTTCAAATTAGGATTTTTTATTTTCCTCCTTAGTAATGATGTATTTATACGTAGAGTTTCTGTAAAACCCTCCCGAGGTCCTCGGACACCTCTACTTTCCCATCCTCTAGTTCCAAATTTAAGTGCTATTCTCTTACCTTCTATATATAATACGGTATCTCCGGATAATATGAAATTAATACCTTGTTGAAAACTCGCAACCTCACTAAGCTCTATAACGTTTAAAACACTTTCTTTTAAAATAGTTATTATATCTTTGCCTTCATATTTCTTATAACTTTTATTACAAACATCCAATAAAGGCTTAAGAATATCTCTATTCAATATTTCTTTATCAACCATGCCGTCAATAAACCCTATTAAGAGCTTCCTGCTATTTACTGCCTCTGAATCATTTTTAAATCTCAATGATATCTCCCTTAAATTAAAATCACTACATTCAGAAAAAATATCATTTAGCTCCTCTTTTATCTCTTCTAACTTTGGTGATATCAATTTTTTATCTTTTTACTGATTATTGATTAAATCATTAGCTAAGCGTAACTTAAGGAATTTTAACATTCGAGTAAACTTATCTATTAACATAAAATCACCACTTTTTGGTATAATATATTATTAACATTATTTACAAATTAATTTTAATTTATACACTTTAATATATTTATCTCAACCACTGCATTAAGATTCCTTATAAAATTAAAATAAGACTAGGAAAGTTTCCCTAGCCTTATCGCATGATAAATCCACAGTTCGATTATAAAATTAGCTTTCTTCCCAGATAGGATAATTTTGTAGAAGATGAAATAAATCCCTATCTAATTTCCCTTCTGTTACCATTGTTTTAATAATACTAAGAGTTGATTCTATAGAACTGGCTTTTTTGTAGGGACGATCAGATGAAGTAAGGGCATCAAAAATATCTACTAAAGTTAAAATTCTTGCTTCCAATGGAATATCATCTCCGTTTAAACCCTTTGGATATCCCGAACCATCTAAAAATTCATGATGCATGGATACAAAATCAGGCACCTGTCTAAGTTTATCTGAAAATGGAATTGTATTTAATATTTTTAGACCTATCTCTACATGGTTTTCCACTACTTTTCGTTCATTCTCAGTTAATGTACCACTCTTAATAAGTAAAGCCTGCAATTCATTTTCAGTAAGCCACTTTTTTTCTTTTCCTTTTTCATCAATATATGTTAACTCAGCAATTTTCATTAACTTTTTTTTATCTTTTTCAGTCAAAGTATAAGCAGATTTATTTATTTCAGTAATTAATTTCTGTGCTTCATCAAATAGTATTTCTTTCTTACGATAATTGATCTCATCTTTCTTTTCCCACTTACCGTCTGCTTTTCTTCTCCAAAATCTTCTTTGTTCCTTACAAATTATATAATCCAATCTCAATAATATTAGCTGAAGACGGCCCTCCAACTTAGAAGATTTATTAATAATAGATAGAGGTGTCCCAATTTTACCAATATCATGTAACCATGCTGCCATTAATAACTGTTCTATCCTATTCTCATCAAAATTTTCAGTCTTAAACTTACCGTAATCTATAGAATTAATAATATTAATCATTTTTGTCACCAGTTTAACTACACGCTTAGTATGGCTCGCATTATAGGGTGTTCTAGCATCAATGGCAGTAGCCATACTTTCTACAAATGAATGCATTAATTTTTCAATCTGCTTTATATTCCAGATATTAGTTATTGAAATAGCCGCCTGAGAAGCAAGAGAAGAGATAAGTTTTTCATAACGTTCAGAAAACGATATAATCTGTCCTTGATCATTTTTCGAATTTATTATTTGTAATACTCCAACAACTTTATCATCTGAGTTTTTTAAAGGTGCTACCATCATCGAAATTGTTTTATACCCTGTAATCTCATCATAGTTCTTAGGTCCTATAAAATCAAATTCACTGTTCATATAAACATCTGGGATATTAATAATCTGTTTGGAAAGAAAAGTATAACCAGCTGCATTATCTTCACTTATTGGAACAGCAGGTAATTTACAGTCAGATTGAAATGATTTATTTCCTAACTCAATAGAATCATTTTGTATTACTTTAAAAACTAACTCTTTACCTTCACATAAATACAAGGTACCTGCATCAGCATTGGTAATAGACCGTGCCTGATCTAAAATCATCTCAAGAACTTTATCACAATTTTTTTCTGCAGAGAGGGCAATTCCGATTTCAAGTATTTCATCTATATTTTTAATGATTGCTTGATTAGATTGACTCATAATGGAAATAATTACTCCTTCCTGTTATATATTATTATAATATTTTTCTTATTAAATTCATTTAAAATAGCAGGCTTTTATCACTATACTATTAGTTATATTCTCTAAACAGAGTAAAACACCTGCATCGTTGTAAAAATACAATATATATCTATTTGAATCAATTGTCATAAAGGGGTATTACCTCAGTAAGACCAGTAAGTAATAGTTGCCTTTTATCATTAAATTTAGATACTTTTACTTTGCGAAATTTATACCATATATTTTCTTTTAAAAAAGGCGCTCCACTATCTCTCCAAGACAAAAATTTTATAATATTTCCTTTTTTATCTCTTAGTAAGCCAACTTGTTTAATTTTTTCGTTATGATCTTTCCAAAGAGTATGTACCTCAGCTGTAAAGTTGATATAATCACCTATCTCAGCCAAAGTATTAACTATTTTTTTTGTTTTAAGATATGGTTCTATTTCTTTTATAAAAGGTGATATATTGTTTGATTGAGTTAAGATGTCGAGGCTTCTGCTAGTTCTTGTGATAGCAACATAGAATAATCTCCGTTCTTCCTGTAGATGATCTACATTATTTATTTTTACTGGTTCTAACAGTTCGTTCTCGCGTTCAGGTTCTGGGAAGCTATATCGACCTTCAGCAACTACATGAAGTAAAATAACATGATCAGCTTCACTTCCTTTAGACTGATGAATTGAAAAAACAGAAACAGCATTATCAGATTTTTTGTGGTGATTTTGGGGATTATAATAATCATTTCCTTTGCCTACATATGGTATCTGTTCTTTTTTTAAGATTTTTTTTACTTTATCAAGATAAGGAACTGCATCATCATATCTACATAAGATCATTATATCTGCAGGCTCACAACCACTCCTTAGTAATTTTTTTACCAAAGTCAATGTGTATCTCCCAAGATAATCCTCATACCTTATTCCGTTCTCTAAGATATGCAAAATAGGTTTAGGACCAACTTTATTATTGGCTTCTACTTTTTTCTTAATTTGATTTTTATTGTTTGATATCAATAAATTACCCGCATCAAGTATTGCCGCAGGACACCTATAATTGTCAATTAAATAGGTTTTTGCAGCTCGTCCAAAATATCTTTCAAATTTTATAAAAAAATCTGGTTCTGACCCCTGGAAAGAATATATACTTTGCCAGTCATCACCAACACAAAATAACTTCATGTTTGAACCCTTAAGAAAAAACTGTTTAATTAATTTGATATGTCCTAATGATACATCTTGAAATTCGTCTACTAGCATATGATCATACCTTTTATAGTATTCTTCCGGCCTCTCTTTGAGTATATCAACAGCCTTGTAGAGCATATCATTAAAATCAATTTTGTGAGTTTCACTTAAATAAAGTTGAAATTTTTCATATATTATCTTAGCACATAATCCAAAATAATATTGACGATTATTATTTTTATTCAGTAATTTCTTAATTTCATTTGGTTTAATATTATTCTTTTTTGCAAGGTCTATAAAATTTACAAATTCGTCTAATACTTCATGTTTTTTACTTATAATTTTAGCTATCAATTCATTCTTATCTTCAAAAATACTTTTGTCTAAATATCCCTTTTCAAAGTATCTAAAAAACCTAAAATAATAATACTGAAAAACATTATCTGTTCTAATCAATTCATTAAATTCTCTACCAATTATATTTTTAATATCATTTGAGTTCACAATTGCTACGTTTTCTTTAGATTCATTTCTAATTATTTTATAAGCAAAAGAATGAATAGTTCTCACTTCAACATCAGATATATTAAATTGTTTTTTCAAACGTATTTCCATTTCATTTGCTGCTTTTTTTGAATATGTAATAGCTATTATTCTTTTGGGGGCTATCCCTTCCTCAATCAGGTATTTAATTCTATATGAAAGTACAGTAGTTTTACCAGTACCAGCTGCAGCAATAACCTGATTATATCTTTTGTTTTTAACAACTGCTTCACATTGTTTTCTATTTAATGGGTATTTACCGCTATTATAAAAAAGGTCATAATATTTTTTAATTTTTATATTAGTGTATTCTTTTTCTTCATCTATAAATAAGTTTAATAAGTTTTTAATTAACCTTATTAGTATATTTAGCATTTGAAATTATTCAACCCCTTTTAACTACATCCAACAGCTCAGTATATGCTCCTTTTCATTTACCTAATTATTATAATGGAAAAAGTACCTTTCTGCAAACAAAGATATCAACCTTTTTAGCTAATATTTTATATGTTCTTTATCATTTTAAAGGTTTTACAATTATTATGTAGAAATATTTATTAATATGTAATTTCTAGATTACTATATATGAAAATGGAGGTAAATACATGCAAATCAAAGAAGAAATTAAAATAATATCTATCTATATACTATTAGGCTCACTTTGGATTCTATATTCAGATAAATTTATAACAGCTAATTTTACAAATCCACAGATAATAAATCAAATACAAACT
>JBDNGI010000002.1:0-3358 GCA_041689345.1 Halanaerobiales bacterium | reverse complement strand
TTGATGATTATATACCTATTATGAAAAAAGAATATAGTACCTTTATTGCAGCTGATGGTGGTGTTTTACTACTCGAAGAATTAGGTATTACTCCTGATGTCCTTCTGGGGGATTTTGATTCGATTACTGAAGATAAAATAAGATATTACCAAAAGAATAATGTAAAAATAATTAAATACCCTAATGATAAAGATGAAACTGATGGGGAGTTGACTTTGAAATTTTGTCTAGATAATAATTTAGATAATATCGTTATAATAGGGGCACAAGGTGGACGTTTAGATCAACAATTAGGGAATATTTTTTTAATGGAATATGCACAGTATCATGGTTTAAAAGCAGTAATAAAGGCTCCCGGCCTGGAAATGGGTTTGATTGTCCAAAATAAGGTATTTAATGATTGTGAAGGCGAATATTTATCATTAATCCCTTTGAGTAAGCAGGTTTCTGGAGTTAGTACAAAGGGATGTAAATATCCACTTAACAATGATCGACTATACAGATATAAAAGTAGAGGTATTAGTAATTTAATAACTAAAGATAAGTCAGAGGTATCTGTAAATGAAGGAATATTAATATACTTAAAACATAGGTTTTCTTAAGCGTTTATATGCATATAAACCTTTTTCATCTAATATTATTATATAGAATGGAAAGGGGAGAAGTGGATGTGCATATAAAACTTGGTGATATGGTGGTTAGGAAAGAAGAGAAAAACGATCTTCTTTTCCAGGTTACGGGATTTGATGGTAATTATGCCGTATTAAGAGGAATCAAAATTCCTATAATTACTATATGTCAGGCAGATAAACTTATTAAATTAAATAGGGAAAGAGAACAATTAAGTGCTTTAAGAAGAGTGAAATAATTATAATATATAGTTTTAATTCAGAAGTAAGGGATTTTATCTCTTGCTTCTTTCTTTTTTAGATTAAATATTTAATTTTAGTAGGAAAAATCTCTTTAATGAGCAATATATAAATACAAACTAATTACTCATACTTATTCTATTGTTTTTAGTAATTGCAGTTGATATAATGATTTTAAGTTTAGGATAGTAATATTTTACTTGAAAAGATATTAAGGGAATATGAAAAATCAGATGTATAAATATATATATTCTTAAATAAAAATCAATAATAATAGGCAGGAAAATGGTTTTTTTTGCAGAAGTTAGTATAAAGTATTATTAATAAATATCTTAAACAAAATAGAATCTTAATAATATAAGTTAGTATCAACCCTAAATGGAACGTATTTAATGTACTTTTTAATAGCCAGTAAATTTATTAGTAATGAAAAGGTGATTTTTATGAGGGAAATAAAATGTTTAGAAATAACAGAGGCTGTGGCTGATTTAGTTAAGGATACTAATTATCACCTTCCTGAAGATGTCATGGAAGCTATCAGGTTAGGAAAAGAAAAGGAAAAGTCTCCTGTGGGGAAAGAGATATTTCGTCAAATATTAGAGAATAATAAAATAGCTGGAGAAAAGGAAATGCCAATCTGTCAGGATACAGGTCTCGTAGTAATTTTTCTGGAGATTGGTAATCAAGTTTTTATTGATGGTGATATCTATCAAGCTATTAATGATGGAGTAAGAAAGGGATATAAAGATGGCTACTTACGGAAATCTGTCGTAGAAGGGCCTTTTAATAGGATAAATACAGCTGATAATACTCCAGCAGTAATACATACTAAGATTGTCTCTGGTAAAAAATTAAAGATAACTGTCGCTCCTAAGGGTGGAGGGAGCGAAAATATGAGCATTGTTAAGATGTTAAAACCATCAGATGGTATAGAAGGTGTTAAAAATTTAGTCTTAAAAACTGTGCAGGAAGCAGGTGCAAATCCCTGTCCACCTATAATTGTTGGAATAGGGGTAGGGGGTAGTTTTGAAAAGGCAGCATTACTGGCAAAGGAAGCCTTGATGAGACCTCTAGATGACAGTAATACTGATTCTACGATAGCGATCTTAGAGCAGGATATACTGGAAGATATAAACAGACTAGGTATTGGTCCACAGGGATTAGGAGGAACTCAAACAGCTCTGGCAGTGAAAATTAATACCTTCCCCTGTCATATAGCTTCACTTCCTGTTGCAATTAATATTAATTGTCATGTTGCAAGACATAATGAAATTGTTTTGTAGATCAATAATATTAAGCTAAGTGTTATTTTAACTTATATAGTTTGCTTAGTGAATTAAATATTAAAATATAAATGTATATGGGGAGGATAATATGGAATTAACTACACCTTTGAATGATGAAGATATAAAGAAATTACATGCAGGTGATAAGGTTTATTTAAATGGAACAATCTATACTGCCCGGGATGCAGCCCATGCACGATTGATTGATCTTATAGATAAAGGAGAAAAACTGCCTATACCAATTAAGGGCCAGGTTATTTATTATGTTGGTCCTGCTCCAGCAAAACCCGGACATGTTATTGGTTCAGCCGGTCCCACTACAAGTTATCGTATGGATGATTTTACTCCTGCATTAATTAAGTTAGGACTAAAGGGTATGATTGGCAAAGGGGCACGTTCTCAAGGAGTCAAAGATTCTATTGTTGAGTATAAAGCTGTCTATTTTGCAGCTGTAGGTGGTGCAGCCGCCTTGATATCACAATCAATAAAAAAGGCCCAGGTAATAGCATATCCAGAATTAGGGCCAGAGGCTATAAGGCGGTTGGAAGTGGAATCTTTTCCATTGATTGTAATAAATGATATATATGGTAGTAATCTTTATAATGATGGAGTAGCAGAATATAATCAGTTTGAAATATAATTATTACATAAAAAATTAGAGGTGATTAGAAATGTCCATTTACGAAGAGGCTTTAAAGATGCACAAGGATAATCAAGGTAAGATAAGTGTAAAAAGTAAGGTTGCTGTTAGAAATAAAAAGGATTTAAGTATGGCATATTCTCCAGGTGTTGCAGAACCCTGTAGTGAAATTGAAAAAAACAAGTCAGCAATCTATGATTATACAAATCGGGGCAATTTTGTAGCTGTAGTATCATCTGGAACAGCTGTATTAGGGTTGGGTGATATTGGTCCTGAAGCTGCCTTGCCGGTTATGGAAGGTAAAGCTGTTTTATTTAAAGAATTTGCTGGAGTTGATGCCTTTCCCTTATGTATTGGAACAAAAAATGTAGATGAAATTGTGAATTTTGTAAAGCTATTGGAACCTACATTTGCTGGTATAAATCTTGAAGATATTGCCGCTCCAGAGTGTTTTGAGATAGAACGCAAGTTAAAAGAAGAGACAGAAATGGCTATATTTCACGATGATCAACATGGTACAGCTATTGTAGTACTGGCTGGTATTATTAATGCACTAAAATTAA
>JBDNGI010000001.1:0-4082 GCA_041689345.1 Halanaerobiales bacterium | reverse complement strand
GTAGTTTAAGGGAACAACAAATACACCCATTTGCTAATTCTGTAACATTGTATTTATTAGTATTTCTTAATCTCCTACCACCACATCCCTCATCGCCATACTCATTTACCAGAACTGATATTTTCTTATTGCCCTCCCACTTTTTAACGACCTTATTAATAAGAGTTGTCTTACCAACCCCTAGAAAACCGGCAATGACAATAATTTTCATTTTAATCCTCCTAATTATGGAAGATTTGTCTTATTTCTTGCCACGATTTGCCCTCACTGGCTGCCTTTGCTAAAGCAGGGGCATTACTGGCCTTACCTCCATATACACCATATTTAAATGTTTCACAAAACTCCTGATTTACAGCACCACCACCACAGGCAAAAGGAATTTCTATACCCTCTTCTTCTAATAGCTTAGCGGTTTTAGGGAAAGCTGACATAGTTGTAGTCATCAATGCTCCACCAACAAGCAGATCAGGTTTATATTCTTTAACCGCCTCTACAACTCGAGCAGGTGATACATCAATACCAAGATCAATCACCTCATAGCCATGTGCTTTAAACAAGGCCTTTACTATATTCTTACCTATAGTATGAATATCACCCTCAGAAACATGAACAACAATACGACCCTTCTTTTCAGTTTTCTTACCCATTTTTTCCTCACAAATCCCAACACCAGCCTCTAAGGTATCAGCTGCCAGCATTACTTGAGGAAGAAAATAATACCCTTCATCCCAAAGCTTACCCACCTGAGTCATTCCTGGAACCAGACCATTATTTACTACCTGTAAAGGGGTCTTACTTTCTAAGGCTTTTGCCACTTTTTCTTTAACTGCAACTATATCACCATCTATCACTGCCTGAGCTGCAGCAGCAAGATCCACATCCTTTATATTTACACCTTCAGCTTCATCCTCTTTTTGAACTGCTAAATCATAACGTTTAACTATTCCAGTACTATCTATATTTTTATTAAAATTATTATCTTTACCTGCTGTTAATTCCTCAATAATACCCTTAACAATACCTTGAGCTAAATTTTCTTTGCTTTTATCATTCATTAAATACACCTCCATATTTATTGATTTTACTTGTCAGCTAAGTTTTTAATAAAATTACGAGCAATTAAGCGACCTATTTCTAAACCATCTTCCTCTGTAATTTGATTATCTATATCTTCTTCAACAGTACTATTTGAGTCTGTTTTTACTTTATCATTATCATTTACAGATGGGCTATATTCTGTTGGTACTGAGACCATCTCTTTAATGTTTGCAGTTGAGGTTTCTGGAGGAATTCCACATCCAGGTGCCAATATATCAATACCATTATCCAATGCTTCTCTGGAAGAAAGATTTACATCCTCTCTTGACCCAGATAAAAGTATATCAGATGGTGGAATATCTCCAATAATTGTAACTCTCTTTTTTATTTTATCTAATTGATCCTTCTCTACTGCTTTAGCTTCAATACTCAGACCATCAGCACCTGTTGCTGCCATTGTTTCCAAAACACTACTAACATTACCACAGATATGCAAAATAGATGGGACAGATATATCAGCAAAAAGCCCTTTATGATATGGAAAAATCAATTCCTTATAAGTCTCTGGTCTAATCATATCAGTACTTGCTGTCATATCTTCTACACAGATTATATCTGCTCCAGCCTTAATTAACATTGCAGAGTACTCTTTAGCAAAGTCAGTACCTAACTTTAACAAAGGCTTAAGTAATTCAGGATTTGTCATAGAATTAATCAATGCCTCGTTAACTGAAATCAAATAAGCTGCAATAGTAAAAGGACCAACAATCCTGGCTATAACAGGAACCTTATCACCCAGTTCACTCTTAAGAATCTTTACTGCCTTAATTACTTCAGGGATTCTAGCTTTTTTGTATAGATCTTCACTTAGTTCTGGATAATCTTCAGTAGTATAAGGGTGTGTAACAACAGAGACTGTATCAGTTTTTCCTCCTGCCCTTATTTCACAACCCAACACTTCTGCTTCCACAGTTTGACAAAAAGGAACACCTACAGCTTCTAAAGATAGTTGATGATAAGCCTCAGCTGCCAATTTTGCCATCGGTTCTGCTTTTAAATGAGCCTCTGGAAAATATATATCTATATTATTCATCTGTTCAAGTGTAGCTGTTTGATTTGCACTAATTACAGGAACACGATCAGTTCTGCCTCCTAAGAGTGCTGCAAGAACACGTTTTCTAGAATTCATATTACTCACCCCCGAGCTCGTAATAAGCAGGATAAAAGTCTTCTACTGCCGAGTATTTTTCTAAACTATTTGCTATAAATTCTTCTTCACTTTCAGGCAAATTATTGATAATATCTTGGGCTTGATCTGCAGCCTTTTTTTCAAATTTAGTTAAAATTAATTTACCACTTTGATCTGCTTCATTTATTATCTGTAGGGCTTTTTTCAATGCCTTTATAGAACGTTTATAATAACTAGATTCACTAATTATAGCCTCTCCAATAGCATAAGCAGAATCTGGCGCAAGAATTAAGGCCTGAGGATCACGATATTTATCTGATAAAATCATCATATCTCTTAATACTTTTTCTGAACCCATCTTTAAAGCCGTATTCATTAAAGAAACATCATAACCCAGGATCTCAGTAAATACTTCAGCTGTTGTTCCTCCAAACATATCTCCATATTGAACAGCTTCATTACTCCACAAGTCACAAGTCGCTGCAGCTAAGTTACCCATTAAGTCAGAGTGAGCACAAGCAGATGTCTTTCCTTCCATTGAAATCGGACACCCAGTAATAGCCTTTAAAATAACCCCTTCATAACCACAATCTTTATCTGGCCCTTTTGCTCCACATTCAAAAGCTACCAGTGAACGAACGGCACCTAAAACCCGAACTAAAGCTGCAAATGTATGAGACATCTCTGTACTTAGTAACCCACCAGCTAAAAACATAGTTGTATTTGAATGAGCACAATCAGGGTCTCCACCTGGTATTATTCCATATTGTGAAGCTATATCAACAATATCTGTCCAGATATATTTCATATCACGACTACCTAATATCCCTACAGAAAAAATCATACCTTCCATATCCTGCCTTGTAACACAATGATTAAATACTTCTTTCCCACCAATAGATTCAATACATAAAATATCTGCTCCATTGCTACCGGCCTGATGAAAAGCCTCAATGATTGTTTTATATTCTTTACTATTTCTTAAATCGTTTTCAGGTTTTCTTATATCAGCAATAGTAGACTTCAACGCAGTTTTTAGTCCATATTTCTGATGATATTCTTCCATCATATCCCTGGTCATTCTAGCAATTTTCCCACCCCACTCGGGATTGGCAGTTAATTGAAAAACATGTTCAAGTTCCAAAACCAGCGAAGGAAGACCAAGCTGAACAGCTCGTTCTAAAGCATCCTCAGTAATTCTCCTATACTCCTCTAATAATGTCTCTAAAGATTCTTCTTTCCCAGGTCGAGGGGCATATTTTAATTCCGGTGTAACATATCCATCGCCAATTTTCAAGCCTAAACCACATTCAACAGGGAACTTTGCTTTACCAAAAACCATTTCTTCTGAACTTTCATAAGCCATCTGTGTAAATTTTTTCATTTTTTCCCTCCTTAATAATCTTCTGAATATAACTAATATTGCCTCTAACAACATAGCAAACCATAATAAACCTATCACTTTAGTCATATTTAAGGCCTGCTTCCATATTAAACATTATATACGGAATATCTGTTTATTTATTGTACTATCTTTTTATCTTATTGTAATATTTTATTGAACTTATCTTGATTACTTTTAAATTTATACATAAAAAAATCCCCCTTTAACACAACTATAAAAGGGAATTACGTGTAAATAATATAACGAATATATTATAATTTATATAGAATATTAAAGTATAATATGAAATGTATAGATACTATTTTGGCCTCATTGATAGCAACACTTTATTGGTTCTGCACAACTTCCAGAAAAGCAAGTATATTTTCTGTAGATACATCATCTGGAATAGAATGTGTAGGAGCTACTATGTAACCCCCATCTTTCCCTATAATATCCATCAGTCTCTTT